>NZ_QWGO01000043.1:0-21699 GCF_003435535.1 Desulfotomaculum sp. OF05-3
CCCTACTTGTCTCCATCTAACCATTTGATGATGTAGTGGCAGGCTACACCAGCCGCACAGGAGACAAGAAACGAAAGTATCAAATTCAAAAGACTCACCTCCTCCCGTTGCCGGGTATCGGTTGGACAACATAATAATTGTACGATAAAAGTGCTGATGAAGCAAGATTACATAAAACGTAACTGTTCAGTAGGTCTGCGCACTTGCTGCGCTGACCGTAAGAAAACATAGGCTGGAAGGCAAAAATCCCATCAGCGAAGCTGATCTGGAATGGATTTTTGCACGTAACTATGAAGGTACTGAATAGTTACCATAAAACTATATTTATTGTAACTGTTCGGTACCGTTACTGTTTACGCCCTCAATGTTAGAAATTCGGTACCTTCACAGTTACTAATTTTTACTTTGATTTTACATTCACCGTATTGTATAATAAATCTAATAAGAATCAGAGCAACACACCGAAAAATATTTTAAAGATGCCAAAAGCAGACATACAGGAGTGATGAGAATGCCGGAAAACGAAAAGACGAGACTTCAGAAATTTATGGGTGGAGGAAAACAAGGATACCAGATCGCATTCCAGATGGCTTGGCCTGCGGTGATGGAGTCCTTTTTTATTGCCCTGGCGGGCATGGTGGACTCGCTGATGGTGAGCTCCATCGGCGCATACGCGGTGGCGGCAGTAGGTCTGACAACGCAGCCGAAATTCATCGGCTTGTGCATCTTTATCGCCATGAACGTATCCATATCTGCCCTGGTGGCGAGACGTCGCGGTGAGAAAGACCGGATCGGCGCGAACCAGGTTCTCCTGATGGCGCTGATCTTCACAGTCGTTGTCGGAATTTTGATCAGCATAGCGGCGGTGGTTTTTGCGGAGCCGATCATCCGCTTCTGCGGTGCCAACGAGGACACTCAGGAGAGCGCGGTCCTGTATTTTAGGATCATCATGGGCGGCATGATCTTCAATATCATTTCCATGGCGATCAACGCCTCCCAGCGCGGTGCGGGAAACACGAAGATCGCCATGCGCACCAACGTGACCTCCAATGTGGTCAACATGATCGGAAATTATCTCCTGATTCAGGGTCATCTTGGCTTTCCGGCGATGGGAATCGCGGGTGCGGCTCTGGCGACTGTATTTGGAACCGTGGTTGCCTGCATTATGAGCATCTGCTCCCTGATCCCGAAAGACAATTTTGTCAGCATTCCCTACATTATAAAAGAGCGCGTCCGCATCACCCTGGAACCGGCAAAGAATATGGCAAAGATCGCTTCCAGCGTTTTCATCGAGCAGGTGTTCATGCGGACCGGTTTCCTTCTTGTATCGATCATGGCGGCGAGACTAGGAACCTCGGCCTACGCGGCGCACCAGGTGGCCATGAATGTCATGAACCTGTCTTTCTCATTTGGTGACGGCATGCAGGTAGCCGCTGTGGCGCTCTGCGGACGAAGCCTTGGGGAGAAGCGCCCGGATCTGGCGGTCATGTACGGGACGATCTGCCAGAGGATCGGAAACATGATCTCCATCGTGCTGTCGATCCTATATCTGCTGTTAGGAAACTGGTATTTCCACCTGTACTTTGTTGAGGAAGATATTATCGCCATGGGTGCCCGGATCATGCAGGTCATGACCGTGATCGTACTCCTGCAGATCTCCCAGGTCATCTACATGGGATGTCTCAGGGGTGCGGGAGATGTGGTGTTCACCACCTGTGCTTCGACTCTCAGTATCACCATCGTCCGCCCGTCCTGTGCGTACCTGTTCTGCTATGTACTGGAGATCGGAGTCGTCGGCATCTGGCTCGGAATCGTGTGCGACCAGATCGTGAGAGTGTGTCTGACGAACTGGAGATTTAAGAGCGGAAAGTGGACGAAAATAAAGATATAGCGAGCGCAGAGGAAAAACAAGCGGCGCCTCCGGCGACATTTGTTTTTCCTGCGCCGCTAACGAGCAAACTGTCTGCGAAGCAGACAATAGAGCGCGAAGCGCGTGTTTGCGAGTGAGCGATTCGACTCAATGAGTCAACACCCCCAAAAACGAAAAGAGCCATATGCCTCGAAAACTGGTCATCCCAGTTCCAGCCGCATACAGCTCTTTTTTATGTAACAGGAAATTCTGAGGAATTCCCTGTTACATAAATTTGCAAGATCAATTCAGACAATACGCGGACTAGTTGCCGCACTCAATACTGATCGCGTTAAACATGTCAAGGATATCATCCACCTTCGTGTTCGCCTTTTCCTCGCCTTTTTTATCCATGACCGCATGCCCCTGATGCATCATCAGAAGACGGTTTCCGTACTCTACAGCGAACCGGAGATTATGTGTGACCATAATGGTCGTCAGGTGCTTTTCTGCAACGATCTTTCCGGTCAGTTCCATAATAATATCTGCCGTCTTCGGGTCAAGGGCGGCCGTGTGCTCATCAAGGATCAGAAATTCGATGGGAGTCATGGTTGACATTAGAAGAGCCATTGCCTGACGCTGTCCACCGGAGAGGACGCCGACTTTTACCCCCATCTTATCTTCGAGACCGAGACCGAGGATTTTCAACTGGTCGCGGTAGAAGTCAATGCGGGCTTTATTTGTTCCGGGAAGAAGATTGAACGGCTTTCCCTTATTGTCCGCGAGAGCCATATTCTCGAGGATCGTCATATTCGGGCAGGTTCCCATCGCCGGGTGCTGGTAGACGCGGCCGATGCGGCGCTGGCGCTTGTACTCCGGCATTTTTGTGATATCAGTTCCGCCCATGACGATGGTGCCGGAATCCACCGGAATGCTGCCGCAGATCAGATTCAACATGGAAGTTTTACCGGATCCGTTGCTGCCGACAACGGAAACAAACTCGCCGTCATCGATACTGAGGTTGAAATCGTTAAAGAGGCACATTTCATTTACAGTGCCTGCGTTGTAATATTTACTGATGTTTTTTAACTCAAGCATGGTGTGCCCCCTTTCTCTTCATGGAATCACTGACGATCAGAATCAGAAGAAGAATTGCCGCAGTGATAAGTTTCAGGTCGGTCGCCTTTACGATCCGCATGGAAATAACGAAAGCTACACACGCTTTATAGAGAATTGCGCCTGCGATAACAGCGGTGGTTGCCTTCAGCTTTCCGAAGCGGTGGAACAGCTGTGTTCCGAGAATCACGCTTGCGAGACCGAAGACCATGGTTCCGGTTCCGATCGAGATGTCGAAGAACGCCTGCTTCTGGGCGAGCACTCCGCCTGCGAGGGCTGCGAATCCGTTGGCGATCGCAAGGCCGATGATCTTCACCCGGCCTTTGTCTTCTGCCAGAGATGTAACGAGAGCATCATTGTCACCGGCTGCCCGGAGAAGATAGCCGGATCTCGT
Organism: Desulfotomaculum sp. OF05-3; assembly: GCF_003435535.1. Classification (NCBI taxonomy): domain Bacteria; kingdom Bacillati; phylum Bacillota; class Clostridia; order Eubacteriales; family Desulfotomaculaceae; genus Desulfotomaculum; species Desulfotomaculum sp. OF05-3. The sequence goes on from NZ_QWGO01000043.1 coordinate 3,360, forward strand.
ATTTAAGTACCAGTCGAGAACGAACTTGCAGATCAGGGCGATCACAGCCAGAATGATCACAACAATGTACGGTCTTACGGATGCCGGAAGACTGTTCCTGGTCCACTCATTGTCAAAGATCGTATCCTGGGACAGGAAGGGAAGGTTTGCCTTCATTCCGGCGATCCTTAAGTTTACGGAGTAGAGAGCTGTCATGACAATGATACCGGAAAACAGGTCGCGGACCTTACATTTTACATGAATGACACCGGTCACGCATCCGGCGAGAACACCCGCAAAGAAGGAGAGCGGAAGTGCCCACACTGGGGAAACTCCTTTTACGATCAGTCCCGCGGTCAGCGCTGCGCCCAGAGGGAAAGTTCCGTCAACCGACAGATCCGGGAAGTCCAGGATCTTGTAGGTGATGTAAACGCCCAGGGCCATGATCGCGTAGATCAGCCCTTCCTCAAAGATTCCTAATAAGATTGCCATGATATCCTCCGAAAATCAGTAACTGGGGAAAATCCCGCAATTACATGTTGCTGCAAAGTCCGGCAGAAGCGGAAAATCGCTTTGCCGGACCATGATTGTTTATGTTGCCGATCATCCGACTTCCTTATTAAAAGTGGATGAAATTTGTTGAACTACTGTGTGATCTCAGTGAATAACTCTTTTGCATTGGAAGCAAGATCCTCCGGGAAAGTGATTCCAAGATCCTCAGCGACTTTGGAGTTTCCGTAGAAAGCAGCAGTCTCGATCACCTCGAAGTTCAGTTCACTTGCTTTCTTCTCGCCCTTTAAAACTTCTGCAGCCATGCGTCCTGTCTGCTTTCCAAGATCTACATAGTCAAGTCCCATAGCAGCGAGGCAGCCAATCTTGACCTGCTCGATCTCACTTCCGAATACCGGGATGTTTTTCGCATTTGCCTTGGAAAGGATCAGCGGAAGGGAGGCAACGACTGTGTTGTCTGTTAAGTTGTTTAAGCAGTCGACCTGCTCTAAGAGGCTGTCAGCAGCGAGCGGGATGTCTGCTGTGGAGGAAACGCCGGACTCAACGATCTCGAAACCGTAGTCAGCGGCTTTTTCCTTGTACTCAGCCAGAGTGGAAGCGGAGTTTACTTCGCTTGTTGTATACATGATGCCGATCTTTTTCGCATCAGGAAGGATCGCGCGGATCATTTCGAGCTGCTGCTCGACCGGAAGCTTGTCGCTGGTACCTGTCACTTCGCCAACCGGAGTTCCGTCAGCGTTTGCGAGCTCAGCTGCAACCGGATCCGTAACGGCTGTATAGATGACCGGGATGTCGTTCTTTCTGCCGACGCTGTATGCGCTCTGGGCGCTCGGTGTTGCGATCGCGCAGATGAGATCCACCTTCTGTCCGGCGAAGTTTGTGCTGATCTGTGCTGCTAACCCTGGGTCAGCCTGCGCGTTCTCTTCTAATACGGTAAGGTTCTTTCCTTCAACGATACCGTTCTCTGCAAGCCCCTCAAGGAAGCCTTCACGGCAGTTGTCGAGAGAGCCGTGGACTGCGAACTGGTTGATGCCGATGGTGTAGGAACCGTCTGCAAGAGCTGTATCTGCTGCGTCTGCGGATTCAGCCGTTGTTGTCTCTGCGGCAGCTTCTGTTGCTGTGGCTGTCGTTGTCTCAGCAGCTGTTGTGGTGGAAGCTGTGTTAGAAGAGCAGCCTGCAAGGAGTGCTGCGGTGAAGGTTGCTGCGATGATTGCTTTGATTGATTTTTTCATAATTTTGTTCTCCTCTTCTACTTTTGATAAAGATGTTTTGCAGCTGCGGCAGGTCCTGTTGCGGCGACTGCCGTTTTGCCGAGTAGTTGTTGGAGGTGTGGAGCGAAGGTTTTTGGGGATCGGGATATTGTCCGGTGCAGAGCACTTATTTTTGTATAAAAAAAATCCCAAGTATCAGATATCGATTTAAAATCTGATGCTTGAGACGAATTTCATATCCGCGGTGCCACTCAATTTGACCTTTCGGTCCGCTTTTTTCGTATACCAACATATACGCCGCTCTCTTAACGACTGCGGTAGCCGTCAGTCCATACTAAAATTCAGGACTGCCCTCGAAAGTCCATTCCATTTCCAGTGCAATACTGCAATCCCACCGCCTGCAGCTCTCTGTGAAAACACGATCGAAAATGTACTCCTCTTTCTCAACGGTTTTTCTTGTTTGGTTATGGGTATCATAGTACGAAAAGGATTGTTTGTCAAGAAGAACAATAAAAAAAGTTTGGAAACCTGCAAACTCCGCTGGACAGAAAGAAAAATGGTAATTTCTAAAAAAAATATAATATTTCAGAAACTTCCATAAATTCCATTGACATTCAATGTCTCCTGATATAGGATAAATATCACACGAAATGACAGGGTGTCACCTCGCGGAGATGCTCAGAAAACAAAGCATGTAAAGGCAGAAAAAGTAACGGCAGAAGCTAAGATGCGATGAAAAAGCGTTACAGAAAAAAGAAAATCAAGGAGGCAGACGCATGGGTACAAAAGACGGCGGAAAAAAGCCGAACCCGAATGATCTCAATTCATTTAAGGGATTTTTCTATTATATGATCATAATTCTGGTCATGACGGTCCTGTTAAACGGACTCGTATTCCCGTCCGCACTGAAAAGCCAGGTAAAGGAAGTTGGCTACAACGAGTTCCTGACCATGGTGGACAACGGACAGGTCGCACAGGTGGAAAAAGATGACACGAACGGCGAGATCGTATTCATCACAAAAGACAGCAATGGGAAACAGCAGATCTACAAGACAGGTCTCTGGGATGACCCGGATCTGACAGAACGGTTATACAGTAAGGGAGTGACCTTCGACAAGGTGATCCCGCGGAAGGAATCCGCTATCATGGCAGTCTTCACAAACTGGATCCTTCCATTCATGATCATGATCGGACTTGGACAGATATTAAGCCGCAGCATGGCGAAGCGCATGGGCGGAAACGCGATGACATTTGGAAAATCGAATGCAAAGATCTACGCGGAGAGCGAGACCGGCGTGACATTTGCGGATGTCGCAGGTGAGGAGGAGGCGAAGGACGCCTTAAAGGAGATCGTTGATTTCCTTCATGATCCGAAAAAATATTCCGATATCGGTGCCACACTTCCGAAGGGCGCGCTCCTCGTAGGCCCTCCAGGAACAGGTAAAACATTACTTGCAAAGGCTGTTGCCGGTGAGGCGCATGTTCCGTTCTTCTCAATCTCCGGCTCTGAGTTTGTTGAGATGTTCGTCGGCATGGGTGCCGCGAAGGTCCGGGACCTCTTCAAGCAGGCAAATGAGAAAGCGCCGTGTATCGTCTTTATCGATGAGATCGATACCATCGGTAAAAAGCGTGACGGAAGCGGCATGGGCGGAAACGATGAGCGTGAGCAGACCTTAAACCAGCTTCTTACAGAGATGGACGGATTCGACGGACGAAAGGGTGTTGTGATCCTGGCGGCCACAAACCGTCCGGAGACCCTCGATAAGGCCCTCTTGAGACCGGGCCGTTTCGACAGGAGGATCCCGGTGGAGCTCCCGGACCTCAAAGGCCGTGAGGCGATCCTTCGGGTACATGGAAAAGATGTCAAGATGGATGAGTCCGTTGACTTTAACGCCATCGCGAGAGCAACTGTCGGAGCCAGCGGTGCCGAGCTTGCGAACATTATCAACGAGGGCGCGCTCCGTGCCGTCCGCATGGGACGCCGCGTTGTATCCCAGGCTGATCTGGAGGAGAGCGTTGAGACCGTTATTGCCGGTTACCAGAAGAAAAATGCGTCCGTATCTGAGAATGAACGCCGGATCGTCGCTTACCACGAGATCGGCCACGCCCTGGTGGCTGCGTGCCAGAGCAATTCCGCTCCGGTCCACAAGATCACAATTATTCCGAGAACATCGGGCGCTCTCGGCTATACGATGCAGGTGGAGGATGGCGAGCGCCTTCTTATGAGTAAGGAGGAGGCACTTAACAAGATCGCAACCCTGACCGGCGGCCGTGCGGCGGAGGAATTTATGTTCCACTCTATCACGACCGGTGCCTCCAACGATATCGAGCAGGCCACAAAGCTTGCCCGCGCTATGGTGACCCGCTACGGTATGAGCGACCAGTTCGGTATGGTTGCCCTTGAGACCGTGACGAACCAGTACCTTGGCGGAGACACCTCCCTCGCATGCTCACCGGAGACAGCGAAAGCCATCGATGACGAGGTGATCGCTACCGTGAAGGCACAGTACGAGAAGGCAATGGGAATCTTAAGAGACCATGCAGCAAAATTAAACGAACTTGCCGGATATCTTCTCGAAAAGGAGACGATCACCGGGGAGGAATTTATGGAGATCCTGAACCGGTAAAAGCAGTATATCAGTGTGAGAAGACTCAGAGACCATGCAAAGTGGCTGCTCTGAGTCTTTTTTCGTTTTGGGAAAAGAATCAGTTACTTTTCATGGGTAGGAATTTTCTGAATTGAAAATTCCGTACAATACAGTGGTGGTAGTGGATTTTGCCGATTCGGAATGCGAAGCATCGGCAAAATCCTGTTACAGTGCGCGGGCAAGGAGTGCCCGTGTACTGTAACAAGAATCAGGCATCGGGCTGACGATGTAAAATCTCGATTGTGTATACCGGAAACCTATGTTAAAATGAGAGTGGAAATTTAGCTGTTGGGCTTAAAATACAAAATTAAAATGACCTGAAAAGAGGAATACCGACAGGAGGAACTACGGATGAAACAGAGATATTGTCCATACTGCGACCAGAAAATGACATCGGGTCTATACTGCAGCGGATGCAAAAGGATCGTGTGGCATCCATATGTACAGGATGTGGATTACTATTTAAATGAGAGACATCCACAGCATGAGTCAGACTGCCTGTACCATGATGGCGGAAGCGAATACCCGGGAAGCAGAGCGTCCGGCACAGATTCGTACGCGGGCGTATTTAAAGGAAATGGGACATCGACCAGCACACAGGACGGAAAGAAAAAGACAAATCGGGAGAAGAAAGCAGCGGATCCATTCCAGAATATGGGAAACCGGATGGCGGGACAGCGGAATGCGTTCGAACATATGAAGAGCCAGCTTGAACAGTACCGCGGTCAGGCAGACACCTGCCAGAGTGGAACTTACAGTAGCCAGTCCGCGAAGAACATCATGGACCGCGTAAACTCCGAGCGGGGACGGAAGAAGCCGTTTACCGGCATTCTGATCGTCGTGATCATCTGGCTGGTATTTTCCGTCGGCGGAAACCTGCTGTTTCTTATCACCCATGCGATCCGGGAATCGATCTACGGGATCGAGAACATCTTTGACTCGTCCAGCGGCGATCTCTGGTCCTCTGCCGATTCCAACGCCGTGGAGGTCCTTGGGGAGGGCGAGCTCTCCGACGAGGAGGTGCGGGCCATCGGAACAAACTGTACAAACTACGGTCACTATGACGCCCAGCTTGCGGATGTGACGGCCGCCCTGGACCGGCTCCTGCCGCAGTACGGATTTTCTGAGTGGTCGATGGAGGACACATACAGCTACAACTATGCTTCGGACGATATGAGCTGGTACAACACAGATCAGGCCTGTTATCTGAGCCGTGATGGGGAGTATGTGGGAAGCATTACCATCTACGCCGACACGGCAACAGATGATCTCCATGGGATCGGTGCCTACAGCAGCGATGAGGAGGCCTTCTACCAGATCGTGGACGTGCTGGAAGCCGCATTTCAGGAATTCGGCTATCTGGATACGGATCTAAGCGGACAGGAGGTATATCAGGAACTGATCAATACCGAGGATATGATCGTTAGTAAGACAGATGACAGTGTCAACGGATTTACCACAGCTTATGGACCGGAGATTTTTGCAAGTAAAGAAAGCCCGTCAGGGGATGATTTCTACTCGATCCAGATGTATGCGCCGGGGTATTACACAAGCGTAGAGTAGAATGGTAAAAATTATATAGACTGATAAAAGATGTGCTGCAGGATCATCTGAAAGATTCTGCAGCACATCTTTTATTTACGTGAACAACGTCCAGGAAAACCTTGTAAAAAAGTGCTTGACAGATTGACAACCCCATGGTAGTATGAAATGTGCACTATTGTGGTATCATGTGCATATGGTACCAGTATGCCCAAAATTGGCTATTGATTATAGAGAAAGAAAACAGGGGTGAAACGTCAAATGGAGAAAAGCAGAATGCGTCCGGTGCCGGCCGGCAAGAGCGTAAGAATGAGCTTCTCAAGACAGAAAGAAGTTCTTGAGATGCCGAACCTGATCGAGATCCAGAAGGATTCTTATCAGTGGTTCCTCGACGAGGGCCTGAAAGAGGTCTTTGACGATATCTCTCCGATCGCTGACTTTGCTGGACATCTGAGCCTGGAGTTTGTAGACTTCACGCTGTGCAAAGATGACATCAAATATACGATCGAAGAGTGCAAAGAGCGTGATGCGACTTACGCGGCACCTTTAAAGGTTAAGGTGAGACTCTGCAACAAAGATAAAGATGAAATCAATGAACATGAGATTTTCATGGGCGATCTGCCGTTAATGACAGATACCGGCTCCTTCGTTATTAACGGTGCCGAGCGTGTTATCGTCAGCCAGTTGGTACGTTCCCCAGGTATATATTATGGAATCGATCATGATAAGATCGGTAAGGAATTATACTCCTGTACCGTGATCCCGAACCGTGGAGCATGGTTAGAGTATGAGACCGATTCCAACGACGTGTTCTATGTCCGTGTAGACCGTACGAGAAAGGTCCCGGTTACAGTCCTGATTCGTGCGCTCGGATATGGAACAAACGCCGAGATCATCGATCTCTTCGGTGAGGAGCCGAAGCTTCTCGCAAGCTTTGGAAAGGATACATCCGACAACTATCAGGATGGTCTCCTTGAATTATATAAGAAGATCCGTCCGGGCGAGCCGCTGTCCGTTGACAGCGCTGAGAGCCTGTTAAATGGTATGTTCTTTGATCCGAGAAGATATGATCTCGCGAAGGTCGGCAGATACAAATTCAACAAGAAGCTCCACATGAAGAACCGTATCGTAGGACAGATTCCGTCTGAGGATATCGTCGATACATCTACAGGTGAAATCCTTGCCGAAGCAGGAAAGGCAATCACAAAGGACCAGGCGATCGCGATCCAGAACGCGGCGATCCCGTACGTATGGATCCAGACTGAGGAACGTGTAGAGAAGGTTCTCTCAAACCTCATGGTAGATCTTTCCGCATACGTAACATTTAATCCGGAAGAAGTAGGTATTACAGAATTAGTATACTACCCGGTATTAAAAGAGATTCTGGAAAAAGCAGGGGATGACGAGGAAGAGCTGAAAGCAGAACTCCGCCGCAACATCCACGAGCTCGTTCCGAAGTGCATCACGAAGGAAGATATCCTTGCTTCCATCAACTACAATATGCACCTTGAGTACGGCATCGGCGTAAAGGATGATATCGATCATCTTGGAAACCGTCGTATCCGTGCAGTCGGCGAGCTGCTTCAGAACCAGTACCGCATCGGTCTCTCCAGAATGGAGCGTGTGGTACGCGAAAGAATGACGACACAGGACATCGACGGAATCACTCCGCAGTCCTTGATCAATATCAAACCGGTAACCGCAGCAGTGAAGGAGTTCTTCGGAAGCTCCCAGTTATCCCAGTTCATGGACCAGAACAACCCGTTATCCGAGCTTACGCATAAGAGACGTCTCTCCGCGTTAGGACCGGGCGGTCTGTCCAGAGAACGTGCGGGATTCGAGGTTCGAGATGTACACTACACCCACTATGGCCGTATGTGTCCGGTCGAGACTCCTGAGGGACCGAACATCGGTCTGATCAACTCCCTTGCGAGCTATGCAAAGGTAAACCAGTACGGTTTCGTTGAGGCTCCGTACCGTGTCGTAGATAAGACTGACCCGGCAAACCCGCGTGTTACCGATGAAGTCGTTTATATGACCGCGGACGAAGAGGATAACTACATCGTAGCACAGGCGAACGAGCCGCTCGATGAGGAAGGCCACTTCATCCACAACAACGTATCCGGTCGTTTCCGTGAGGAGACTTCCTCCTTCCAGAAGAGACAGATCGATTTAATGGACGTATCCCCGAGAATGGTATTCTCTGTCGCTACATCCATGATCCCGTTCTTACAGAACGATGACGCGAACCGTGCCCTGATGGGATCCAACATGCAGCGTCAGGCAGTACCGCTTCTTTCCACAGAAGCTCCGGTCGTTGGTACCGGTATCGAGGGCAAGGCTGCCGTTGACTCCGGTGTCTGCGTTGTTGCAAAGAATGCCGGCGTTGTTGAGCGCTCCGCGTCCAATGAGATCGTGATCAAGAGAGATTCTGACGGAAACCGCGATGTTTACCGCCTGATCAAATTCTCACGAAGCAACCAGTCCAACAGCTACAACCAGAAGCCGATCGTTTACAAGGGAGACCATGTAGAGAAGGGCGAGGTTATCGCAGACGGACCGTCCACAAAGGATGGAGAGATCGCACTTGGTAAGAACCCGCTGATCGGATTCATGACCTGGGAAGGTTACAACTACGAGGATGCGGTTCTCTTAAGCGAAAAACTCGTTATGAACGATGTATACACATCTGTTCATATTGAAGAATATGAATGCGAATCCCGTGACACCAAGTTAGGACCGGAAGAGATCACAAGAGATGTTCCGGGTGTTGGTGAGGACGCATTAAAAGACCTGGATGAGAGAGGAATCATCCGCATCGGCGCTGAGGTACGTGCCGGTGATATCTTAGTCGGAAAGGTAACTCCGAAGGGAGAGACCGAGCTGACTGCAGAAGAAAGACTTCTCCGCGCAATCTTCGGTGAGAAGGCAAGAGAGGTCCGCGATACATCCTTAAAGGTACCGCACGGCGCATACGGAACCATCATCGACGCGAAACTCTTCACAAGAGAGAACGGCGACGAGCTTGCTCCTGGCGTAAACGAGACAGTCCGCATCTACATCGCACAGAAACGTAAGATCTCTGTCGGTGATAAGATGGCCGGCCGTCATGGTAACAAGGGTGTTGTCTCCCGTGTACTTCCGGTAGAGGATATGCCGTTCCTTCCGAATGGCCGTCCGCTCGATATCGTATTAAACCCGTTAGGCGTGCCGTCCCGAATGAACATCGGACAGGTCCTCGAGATCCACTTAAGCCTTGCTGCAAAGGCACTCGGCTTTAACGTTTCGACACCGGTATTCGATGGCGCGGACGAGAACGATATCCAGGATACACTGGAGCTTGCAAATGATTATGTAAATATGGAATGGGATGCATTCCAGGAGAAGTATAAGGATATCCTTCGTCCGGATGCGATGGAATACCTCGGCGAGCACCTTGACCATCGTGCTCTCTGGAAAGGCGTTCCGATCAGCCGTACCGGTAAAGTACAGCTCCGCGACGGACGTACAGGTGAATACTTCGATGGTCCGACTACGATCGGACACATGCACTACCTGAAGCTGCATCACCTGGTTGATGATAAGATCCATGCCCGTTCCACAGGTCCATACGCACTGGTAACACAGCAGCCGTTAGGTGGTAAAGCACAGTTCGGCGGACAGCGTTTCGGTGAGATGGAGGTTTGGGCTCTTGAGGCTTACGGTGCGGCTTACACCCTTCAGGAGATCCTGACTGTGAAGTCCGATGATGTTGTAGGACGTGTAAAGACCTACGAGGCGATCATCAAGGGCGAGAACATTCCGGAGCCGGGTATTCCGGAGTCCTTCAAGGTACTCTTAAAAGAGTTACAGTCTCTCGGACTGGACGTAAGAGTGCTGCGTGACAACGGTGAAGAGGTCGATATGTCTGAGAACATCGACTACTCCGATACCAACTATGACCTTCGTTCCATCATCGAGGGAGACCGCCGCTACAACGATAAGGAAGACTTATCCGACTACGGATTCCAGAAGCAGGAATTCAAGGGCGACGAGCTTGTCAATGTGGAAGACGATGACTATACAAACGACGGTGCCAAAGACGACTATGTCGATGACGATTATACCGAGGATGACGACAAATAATTAGAAGGGAGTACCGTTCATGCCTGAGACAAATGAAACTTATCAGCCGATGACATTTGACGCGATCCGTATCGGACTTGCCTCTTCGGAAAAGATTCTGGAATGGTCCCATGGTGAGGTTAAGAAACCGGAGACCATCAACTACAGAACCTTAAAGCCGGAGAAAGACGGTCTGTACTGTGAGAGAATCTTTGGACCGACCAAGGACTGGGAGTGTCATTGTGGTAAATACAAGAAAATCAGATATAAAGGTGTTATCTGTGACCGCTGCGGCGTTGAGGTAACAAAATCCAGCGTCCGCCGTGAGCGTATCGGACACATTGCGCTTGCTGCTCCGGTATCCCATATCTGGTATTTTAAAGGTATTCCGAGCCGTATGGGCCTGATTCTGGATATCTCTCCGAGAGTCCTCGAGAAAGTCCTGTACTTCGCTTCCTATATCGTTCTGGATGCCGGCAACACCGGCCTTCAGTTAAAACAGGTCCTTTCTGAGAAAGAGTACCGTGATGCTGTTGAAAAGTACGGCTACGGCACATTCCGTGTGGGAATGGGTGCTGAGGCTGTTCAGGAACTTTTAAAGAATATCGATCTGGATAAAGACTCCGAAGAGCTTAGAAAAGCTCTTCAGGAGGCATCCGGACAGAAGAGAGCGAGAATCATCAAACGTCTTGAGGTCGTAGATGCATTCCGCAGCTCCGGAAACAGACCGGAGTGGATGATCATGAATGTGATTCCGGTTATCCCGCCGGATATCCGTCCGATGGTTCAGCTTGACGGCGGACGTTTCGCGACATCCGACTTAAACGACTTATACAGAAGAATCATCAACCGTAACAACCGTCTTGCAAGACTTCTTGAGCTCGGTGCTCCGGATATTATCGTCCGCAACGAGAAGAGAATGCTTCAGGAGGCCGTTGATGCCCTGATCGATAACGGCAGACGCGGAAGACCGGTTACAGGCCCTGGAAACCGTGCGTTAAAGTCCCTTTCCGATATGTTAAAGGGTAAACAGGGACGTTTCCGTCAGAACCTTCTCGGTAAACGAGTTGACTATTCCGGACGTTCTGTTATCGTCGTTGGACCGGAACTTAAGATCTATCAGTGCGGTCTCCCGAAGGAGATGGCGATCGAGCTCTTTAAACCGTTTGTTATGAAGGAACTCGTTGCTAACGGAACCGCGCACAACATCAAGAACGCGAAGAAGATGGTTGAGCGCCTCCAGACAGAGGTCTGGGACGTACTTGAGGATGTAATCAAAGAGCATCCGGTTATGTTAAACCGTGCTCCTACTCTTCACCGTCTTGGTATTCAGGCGTTCGAGCCGATCCTTGTAGAAGGTAAGGCGATCAAGCTTCATCCGCTTGTTTGTACCGCATTCAACGCGGACTTCGATGGAGACCAGATGGCGGTCCACCTTCCGCTTACCATGGAAGCTCAGGCAGAGTGCCGTTTCCTTCTCCTCTCCCCGAACAACCTGTTAAAACCGTCCGATGGTGGTCCGGTAGCCGTTCCTTCCCAGGATATGGTTCTCGGTATCTACTATCTGACACAGGAGAGACCGGGCGCAAAGGGCGAGGGAATGTTCTTCAAGAGCCCGAACGAAGCACTTCTTGCATATGAGAACGGTGCCGTTACTCTTCACGCAAGAATCAAAGTCCGTGTGACAAAGACTCTTCCGGATGGAAGAACAATGACTGGTATCGTTGATACAACTGTCGGACGTATCCTCTTCAACGAGATCATCCCACAGGATCTTGGATTTGTAGACAGAACGATCCCGGGCAACGAGTTAAAGCCGGAGATCGATTTCCTCGTAAAGAAGAAACAGTTAAAGCAGATCCTCGAGAAAGTCATCAATACACACGGAGCGATCCAGACAGCGATCACCCTGGACGATATCAAGGCGATCGGTTACAAGTACTCCACAAGAGCAGCTATGACCGTATCCATTTCCGATATGACTGTCCCGGCAACAAAGAAGCAGCTCCTCGCAGATGCAGAAGCTACCGTTGATCGTATCGCTAAGAACTTCCGCCGTGGTCTTATCACAGAGGAAGAGCGTTACAAAGAAGTTATCGATGTATGGAAAGCAACCGATGACCAGCTGACACATGACCTTCTGACAGGTCTTGATAAATACAACAACATCTTCATGATGGCGGACTCCGGAGCCCGTGGTTCCGATAAGCAGATCAAGCAGCTTGCCGGTATGCGAGGACTCATGGCGGATACGACCGGTCACACGATCGAACTCCCGATCAAGTCCAACTTCCGTGAAGGTCTTGACGTACTTGAGTACTTCATCTCCGCACATGGTGCGAGAAAAGGTATGTCCGATACCGCTCTTCGTACAGCCGACTCCGGTTACCTGACAAGACGTCTTGTTGACGTATCCCAGGACCTTATCATCCGTGAGACAGACTGCTGTGAAAGCAAGGGAACGATCCCGTACATGGAGATCGAGGGCTTTACGGACGGTAAAGAGACCATCGAGACGCTGCAGGAGAGATTGACAGGCAGATATATCGCTGAGACGATCACAGATCCGGATACCGGAGAAGTTGTTGTTAAGGCTAACCATATGTGTACACCGAAACGTGCCGCAGCCGTTATCAAGGTTCTTGAGAAGCTCGGCAGAAATACTGTTAAGATCCGTACAGTCCTGACATGTAAGTGCCATATCGGTGTCTGCTCCAAGTGCTACGGCGCAAACATGGCGACAGGCCAGCCGGTACAGGTCGGAGAGGCTGTTGGTATCATTGCCGCACAGTCCATCGGTGAGCCTGGTACACAGCTGACCATGCGTACATTCCACTCCGGCGGTGTTGCCGGCGGCGATATCACACAAGGTCTTCCCCGTGTCGAGGAGCTTTTCGAGGCCAGACGCCCGAAGGGACTTGCGATCATCGCTGAATTCGGTGGTGTTGTTACAATTAAAGATACAAAGAAAAAACGTGAGATCATCGTTACGGACCAGGAGACAGGAAACTCCAAGACTTATCTGATCCCCTATGGTTCCAGAATCAAAGTTGCGGACGGACAGGTTCTCGAGGCCGGCGACGTTCTTACAGAGGGTAGCATCAACCCGCACGACCTGTTAAAGGTTAAGGGCGTTCGTGCCGTACAGGATTACATGATCCGTGAGGTACAGCGTGTTTACCGCTTACAGGGTGTAGAGATCAACGATAAGCATATCGAGATGATCGTGCGTCAGATGTTAAAGAAGATCCGTGTCGAGGAGAGCGGCGATTCCGACGTTCTTCCGGGCGTATCCATGGATGTTCTTGATTTCAACGAGATGAACGAGGAGCTCATCGCTGCAGGCAAACAGCCGGCAGAGGGCAAACAGGTCATGCTCGGTATCACAAAGGCATCCCTTGCAACCGATTCCTTCTTATCTGCCGCATCCTTCCAGGAGACCACAAAGGTTCTTACTGAGGCTGCGATCAACGGTAAGGTCGATCACCTGATCGGTCTGAAAGAGAATGTTATTATTGGTAAGCTGATCCCGGCTGGTACCGGAATGAAGCGTTACCGCAATATCAAGCTCAGCACAGGCGAGATCGAGGATAAGATCCAGGAGCAGGAAGCACCGGTTGCTGAAGAGCCGCAGGAGGAGACGGATGCTCCGCTTGAGGAAGCAGATAAAATCATTCTCAACGAGGATGATACACAGGATGTCGATGAGTGATCGGTATTTTGACAAATAAATATATCGGAAAGCTTTCTGGAAGCAGGAACTTTTTCGTATGCTGAGGCATATAAGAACAGCGAGGAGAACATGAAAGATCATGTTTTTCCTCGCTGTTTGAGTATACAGATGGTTAGAAGAAAGCAACTTGTAACGATTCGGCGGGCCGATGGGCTTTTTGTGCTGAATGTGAGAAGACCTGAATTACAATTTCTTGATTTTTGGCTTGGAGCGGCAAGTGTGCGGACCGATGGAGGTGTTTTACATGATTACGATACTGTCCGGCTTATTTATTAAAAACAGAGATCAATTCGGGAACAGCGATGTGCGCCGTGCCTACGGCATGCTCTGCAGTATTGTGGGCATCGCGCTCAATGTATTTCTGTTTGCCGGAAAATATCTGGCGGGTGTGATCAGTGGATCCATCGCTATTACGGCGGATGCATTCAATAACCTGTCAGATGCAGGATCATCCTTTATCTCTCTTGTGGGATTTAAATTTTCCGGCATGAAGGCTGACGCGGACCACCCCTTTGGACACGGGCGCATCGAGTATGTCTCCGGATTTGGAGTTTCCATGGTCATCATTCTCATGGGAATCGAGCTTTTCAAAACTTCCATAGAGAAGATCTTTCATCCGGAGCCGGTGGAGACAGGTGCTCTGGCGGTGGGGATCCTTGTGGTCTCCATCTGTGTAAAGGGATACATGTGCTTTTACAACCGGACAGTCGGCAAAAAGATCCAGTCGGAGACCATGAAAGCGACGGCTATGGACAGTATGAGCGATTCCATCGCGACAACGGCGGTTCTGATCTCCATGGCTGTGGCCCATGTGACAGGCATTAGTATCGATGGATGGTGTGGCTGCCTTGTGGCATGCTTTGTATTGTATGCAGGATTTGGCGCGGCGAAGGATACCCTGAATCCGCTTCTCGGAGAACCGCCTTCCAGAGAATTTGTAAATGAGATCAGGACGATCGTTATGGCTCATCCTGAGATCCTTGGGATCCATGATCTAGTGGTCCACGATTACGGCCCGGGGAGACGCATGATCTCTCTTCACGGGGAAGTGTCCGGGGATTGCGACATCTTCGAGATCCACGACGTGATCGATCGGATCGAGAAGGAATTGAAGGAAAAACTTGGCTGTGAGGCCGTGATCCACATGGATCCGATCGTGGTGAATAACGAGGCAATCAATGAGACAAAAAAGGAAGTTGTTGACATGATCAACGAACATTTTCCGGGCGTCACCATCCATGATTTCCGCATGATCCAGGGTCCAACCCATACGAACCTGATCTTCGATGCGGTGGTTCCATTCCAGTATGGGAAAACGAACGAAGAGGTAAAACAGGGGATCGAGAAACTGATCTCAGAGAAATGGGATGATTATTACGCAGTGATACAGGCAGAGCAGTCATATCTGGAATAAGGAAAAAAGATTGAATCCGGCAGAGCGTGCAGAAGCGCTTTGCCGGATTTTTGCAGTTAAAGAAAACGTAAGAAGTCTACAGGAAAAAGGGTTTGCGATTGCATGGTTGAACTGCTATACTTGAGATATGGAACTCACAGAAGTATGTGGGCAGATGGGTGACAGAACAGGCGCTCCGGCATCTGGAAACTTGTGCAGATGACCGACGCGGTTGTTGAATTTTAAGGAGGTCTCTCTTATGAAAAAGTGGAAAATGATCCTTACTGCAGCGATGCCGTTAGCAATGGCATTGTCCTTCCCGGCATTCGCGGGCGAATGGCACGAGGATATGAACGGCTGGTGGTATGAGAACGATGACGGTTCCTACTGCCGGAACGGCTGGGACTGGATCGATGGTGATCATGATGGCTGGGCACAGTGCTATTATTTCGGAAATTCCGGTTATCTGCAGATGAATGCCGGATATGCGCAGACAAATACGGGTCATGCGGACGGATATGAGATCGATAAAAATGGTGCCTGGAGCGTAAATGGTGTTACCCAGGTAAAGGCAGTTCCGATCGCTGTCGCGGAGAACGATCCGGAGGCGCTGAAGGTCTATGAGGAAGCACAGCAGATTAGCGAGTCTCTCCCGAGCGCGAATATCGATGTGGACTATACGATCACCATGTCTTATCTCGGACAGGATATTGATATGTCCATGAATATGAAGCTGATGATGAAAGAGGACGCGAACGGAGACATGCAGTTTGTATGCAAGGGTACCGCGGATACGCTTGGAACCGCAGTGCCGATCGATATGTTCTACACAGACGGATACATGTATGTGAACACTATGGGCATCAAGTACAGGCAGGCCATGGATCTGGAAGCTGCGAAAGCTCAGGCCACACAGATCAACATGGATCTGGATACGGATGTTGTCAAAGGCTTGAGAATGTATACAAGCGGTGACACAAGGAAACTTGCATTCACTATTGATGACCAGAAGATCAACGAGATCCTGACCGCAGTTACCAGCGCGACCGCAGAGACCTACGAGGAGCTTGGGGTCACTCTGGACATGAAGATCAATGAGTCGAACGGCGAGATGACGGTCAACAAAGATGGCTATTGCGAGGCTATGAAGATGTTTATGGACTACGGAATGAGTGTCACAGATCATACAACATCCGAAGCTGATGAGATGAACTATAAGATGGATATCAATATGACATATAAGAATCCGGGCAAGGAAGTTTATTTTGAGATTCCATCTACAGATGGCTACGAAGATATTGCTGTGGCTTATGTGGCAGACGCGGAATAGGAACAGTAAAATCGGGACCGGTCTGGCTTGTTAAAAAGTGAAGTGTAAATGGCGCTGGTTTGCGTATGGCTGAGAGGTCATGGCAGATCAGCGCCTTTTTGTGCCACAGGAAATCCCTGTTCACAGATGGCTGCGGCAGGTTCTGCAGGAATGCAGTTTCACCTGTAATAGGATCTGCCTGCAGCTGCGTCTGGGAGAATAGCAGATTGGAGAATCTATCATATATTAAATTGAAGAAACAGGACAAAGAGGGAGAAATAATGGCATCCATCAGTCTATGCATGATCGTGCGCAATGAGGAAAAGGTCCTCGGAAGATGCCTGTCCTGCGTGCGGGGATTTGCGGATGAGATCATAATTGTGGACACGGGATCTACGGACCGGACGAAGGAGATCGCATTTTCTTTTACGGACAAGGTTTATGATTTTAAATGGAAGGATGACTTTGCAGCGGCGAGAAATTTTGCTTTTTCCAGGGGAACGGGGGATTACCTGTTCTGGCTGGATGCAGATGATGTGATAAGGCAGGAAGAGTGGAGAAAACTGATGGATCTGAAAAGACGGCTGGATATGGAACGGCCGGATGTAGTGATGATGAAATACGCGGTTGGATATGACGGGGATGGCGCACCGTCATTTTTCTTTTATAGAGAACGCCTTTTAAGACGGTGCGGAAAAGCCGTATGGAAAGGGCGCATCCATGAGGCGGTGGAACCCTTTGGAAAAGTAGTGCGGGAAGATATCATGATCGAGCACCGGAAAGTGGGGACAGGGGATCCGGACAGGAATCTTCGGATATTTGAGCAGATGCTCCGGGAGAAGGGGAAACTATCTCCGCGGGATCAGTATTATTACGGAAAGGAATTATATTACCACAGAAGATACCGGGATGCCGCTTCCGCATTTTCGGAATATCTGGAACTGCCGGATGGCTGGCGGGAAGACCGGGTGGATGCCTGCAGGCATGGAGCGTACTGTATGTATCGGATCGGAGATCGGGACCGGGCACTAAAGTTTCTGCTTTCCGGACTTTCTGAGGGGATCCCGAAGCCGGAGCTCTGCTGTGATCTCGGATGGTGGTTCTTCTCGGCCAGGCGCTATCGCGACGCAATTTTCTGGTACGGGCAGGCAGTCCGGACCGGAAGGTGGACCGGGGAGGACGGTTTTGTGATGCCGGAGTGCCGGGGATATGTTCCATATCTGCAGATGTGTGTCTGCTATGACAGGCTGGGGGAATGGAAGACGGCGGAACGGTATAATGAGCTGGCGGAGAGGTGCCGGCCGGGGACGGAGATATGCCAGTTAAACAGGAAATATTTTGAGAAAAGAAAAGAGCAGCAAATTGAATGGGTCCAGTGAGGTGACAGCAGGAGTTTTGGACAAAAAATCGCAGAAGTAGCAGTTTCGGACGGGCAGCATAGATTATAGTAAGCGAACAACCTGTATGGGATGTCCGCCAGGAAAATATGCTGAAAGGGGAATTGATCATGCGTAATTGTGGATATGATTTCTGGGAGAACGAGGACTGCAGAGCAGAGAGCTGCCGGGGCGGAGACGAGAGAGGACACTGGGATGGGAACTGTTGCTGCGGCCGGGACGGAACGCAGGGCTGTGGCGGAGATGGAAGAGGTGGCTGCGGTGAAAATTGTGGCTGCGGAGGAAACAGAAGAGGCGGCTGTGGCGGAAATTGCGGAAGCGGCTGGGGATATGGCTGGAGACACGGAACCTGCTGCTGCCGGGGACCGCAGGGGCCGAGAGGTCCTCAGGGATGCCCGGGGCCTGAAGGACCGAGAGGTCCACAGGGGTTTCCGGGATTTGACGGAGCGCCGGGAGCGACAGGTCCGATGGGTCCGATGGGTCCGATGGGCCCGATGGGTCCGGCAGGAGCGCC
>NZ_QWGO01000044.1:0-21449 GCF_003435535.1 Desulfotomaculum sp. OF05-3
GCCTTAGGATGGCTGTTTCTATCGGACTCTAACAACAGCCAAAAAACGAGGGGAAGGAGGGCTGAAAAGCCCCCCAAAAAATCGGTTCTCGGTTAACCACTTTAGGAACCACTTCCCCCTCTTTTTGCCCTCTTTTTAGCCAGTTAACCACTTGCGGACCACTAAAAATTGGATGAAATCGGCTCTCGTTTTGCCAAATTTGGTCAAACCATATCAGCCCGTTTAGATATAGCAAAAGCCCGGAAAACCTTGATTTTCCGGGCTTTTGTAAACCTTTTGATATAGTCTGAGCAGTCGATTATCGCTTGCTGAACTGCGGAGCGCGACGAGCTGCTTTGAGACCGTACTCACCTATCCTTGGTCCAAAAAGTCCAGTATTTATGCGGGTTTTCTGGTTTTCCTCTCTCAGTAAACCCATAGGTAAACCCACGAAATCGAGGAATTTTTGGTGCAGTTTAACGCAGCCCGAATGCAGCATTCACAACGCTGCTTAATTTCTCAGGTTTATTATACTTGACTTTCGCATAGATGTCCATAGTCGTTTTGCTGTTCTCATGGCCTGCCAGATACTGCACCGTCTTTGGATCAACACCTTTGTAAATCAGATTGGTGATGTAGGTGTGCCGCAGCATGTGCGGAGTCACCTTGAAGTCCATCGTATACACCAGCTTGGGATTGTTCGGCTGATGCTCACCAAGCCTTGGCTTTATTCTATGCTTGATGGACTGCCCATTTACATAGGTGTAATAACAGCGTTCTGCGGTGGAACGGACTGTTATGTACTTCCAGACCCTCACAAACTGTGCTTCCGTCAAAACAGTTCCCTTTGAATTGGAGATCACATATTCCGATTCTGATTTTTCCCTTGCTTCCTTGAGACAGGCTACCAGGCATTTGGGAATCGGAACATCTCGCTTCGCTGCCGGAGTCTTCAAAAGTGTGTTGACCACCGGCTCACCGCCTTCCACATGCCATGCACGCCTTACAGAAATGTACGGCGTTTTTTCATCCAGGAATACGCAGTCCCATTTCAATCCAAGAATCTCTTCTCTACGCAATCCCGCGTACAAGCCGATCATTACGAAAACATACGGTGGTAGCTCACGAATGCTATCCAGCAAAATGGCAGTCTGTTCATCCGTCAAAGCTTCGCGCCGTTTCGCAGGCTTTCCTCCTCTTGCGCAAATCGTTTTGGATGGATTCTCTTTGATCACCTTGCTCTCTTCTGCCGAATTAAAAATGTTCTTAATCAGCATATTGAGCTGACCATACATTCCGGAAGAACCTTTTGATAGCGGAACCATCAGCAGCCGCAGGTCATCTGTGGTCACCTCATCCATATACATCTGTCCAATCGGCCCCACGATGTACCGATTCACCATCCGCGCGTATCCCTCCAACGTATTGGTTCTTACCGTTCCAGACCGCATCAACAGCCATTTTTCGCAGTACTCTTCTACGGTCGGATTCTCTCTGTGGAAAACCACTTCCGCGATTTTCTTCTGGGCATCTTCCGCCCGGTCATATAATTCTTCGCGTGTCAGCCCATAAATCGCCACTCTCTTTCCGTCTGCATCTGTAATCCGGGTGCGGTAATACTGTACCCCTTTCATCATCACTGTTCCGTATTCCGGAAGTTCAGCAGGGCGCTTTTTTCCTTTAGCCATGTGTTCTCCTCCTCGTCTATCTTCATACATTGGGTGTTGCTACTCTTATTATCATGGCGTACACTACTTCCTTCAAGGATGTCGAATGTATGTAAAAAGGGCAGGGATTTTTGACCATCCCTGCCCTAAGTTTTTTCTGATTTACTCTTAATCCCACGATGCAAAAGCATCTTCCAGCACTCCTTCGAGCTGCTCTGGGCGATTATATTTCACCTTGGCGTAAATATCCATGGTGATCTTGCTACTTTCATGACCGGCAAGATACTGAACGGTCTTCGGATCAACCGAAGCATGAATCAGATTCGTAATATAGGTGTACTGCGGCGATACGTCTTGTTCTCAATCTGCTGGATCGCTTCCTGTTCCTTCTGGTACAGTTCCTCTCTCGTTCTTACGTATAAGGAAACCCGCCGCCCCTGCTGATCTGTTACACGGGTTCGATAATACTGCGTTCCCTTCATACTCACCGTACCATAATCGGGAAGCATCATTCTTCTTGCCGCCATATCATTACCTCCAATCCTGTTGTTGCTTTCATTATTGCGGATTCATCGTCCATACTCAACGATGTCGATTTTTACCGCCGAAAGCTTCGAGGTTTGCGATATGTCGCAGCACGTTCCATCGGTTTTGCACGGTGCGTACATTTTGCAATGTACTCCTGAATCCCCACTTCCGTGAAATAAACGCAGCCGTTTTCCACATACTGAACATAGGAGATCAAACCGTCTGTTCTTGCAGCATCCAGTGTTTTTACGCTGATTCCCAGTATACTGGCTGCTTCCTTCCTTGTAATCAGTTTATCCATCGCCTTCTTCGCCTTCCTTTCGGCATTTGCCCTGTCTTTTTTTCTCTGCCTGTTCCGGAATGTAATAACCAAGCTGAATCCTTACAGCTTCGTCAATCCCACGCATCTGCCCCTTACTTACCCGCCCAAGATAGCGAATCACGCATATCTTGTCGCAGGTGTCGAGCTGTTCTGCCAATACCATAGACGGTTTTGCCAGTCCCTTTGCTTTACGGAGAAAGAAATGCGTTGGCTGCTTTCGCTTCTTCTCAATTTTCGATGTCAGCGGAGCAATCGTGATTGTCGGCGCATAATAATTACCGACATCATTCTGAAGAACCACAACAGGACGAACACCGCCCTGCTTTGATCCAACCGGAACACCGAGATTGGCGAGATATAAATCACCTCGCCGATAAACCCAGTTTTCTTTCATTTTCTGTTGTCTCCAATCTCCATACACTGATATGGATAAAGCCTGCCAGGTATCATTCTGATACAGCACCCAGCAGTGCTTTCTGAAAATATGGTTTCTCTGTACTTTTTCTTATCACCCCAGAGATGTAGGATTTCTCACAGGCGGCAGTGTGCTTCACTGCTCCATTGGAATTTAACCATCCCGCCTTCCTTATGGCCGGACCGCGAATTACGGAAGTATCATTGTCCCTGTCTGGCTTTAGCACCGCCGCCGGTTGCAATCCGGCATTTGCTTCTGCGAAACCGCTATCGCCCCGATGGGCTTCATGGCGTGCAGTCGAAGGCTCGACCAAACAGGAATGTACCTGAAGAATGAGTATTCAGTTTTCAAGGGACATCCGGACTTTCGTCCTTACAAAGTAAGTTTAACAAGAATCCTCCGGTTTCGCGTTGGCCTCGTAGGCGCACTTTGGTTGTCCTTGCAGGACTACATACGGTTTGTTTTGATTTTTTCAGTGTCCTATGCAGTCGGATTGGGGCAAAAAAAATACCTCGTTGGTTTCCCAACGAGGCATCGAAGACGATTCTATCTCATACGACTTCACATCATGCATCCGAAGATTTGTTTTACAAAATTCGCTTGGTTTTTTCCAGAACGCTTAAACTGATCATATGCTCCTTCCGCATGAATAATCAGCATTTCAATTTCTGGAGCAGTAATGACATTTACCACGTCAATTTTCTGCTCATATGCTTTACTCAATCGAAATTCCTCTCTGCGAGAATCCAAAATCCGTATCACAGAAATCTGCTCATCGAATCCTTTCCGTAAGTACTATGCATAAAAGCACAGCCGCAGAGTACATCTGTGGCTGTGTTTTGTGTTCAGTTGCTCACTGTTGCGTGGACTGGATATGGAGAGACAACATATCTCCCGATCTTACATGGGTGATCTTATCTGCCATCACTCTGGCAGTTTTCCTTGCAGATATGTCGGCATCCCCACTGCGGTCGTATCCGGCCTGACCTTAAACATGGCTTTTTCAATCTACCTTCCTTATCGGTTTTCCGCGATATATTTCTCCGCCATGTGGACTGCCACCGCGCCGTCCGCCACGGCGGTGGCCACCTGACGGAGGGGCTTCGTCCGCACGTCGCCCACGGCGTAAACGCCGGGAATACTGGTTTCCGTGGTCTCTCCGGCAACGATATAGCCGCCGCCGTCCAGCGCCAGTTGACCCACCGCCAGCGCCGTGGCGGGCTGTCGGCCCACGCTGACAAATACGCCGTCGCAGTCCACCACGCTTTCCTCACCGGTGACGGTGTCCCGCAGGCGTACGCCGGTCAGCCTGTCCCCGGAAAGCAGCGCGGAAACGGTGCTGTTCCAGCGGAATTCCACATTTTCGGCCTGTTCCAGTGGCTCGTGATAGATCTTGGTGGCCCGCAGGGTGTCTCTGCGGTGGACGAGGATCACCTTTTTCGCCACGCGGCTGAGAAGGAGGGCATCTGCCGCGGCGGAATTGCCGCCGCCCACCACGACCACCGTTTTGTCCTTGTAAAACATCCCATCGCAGGCGGCGCAGTAGGCCACGCCCCGGCCCAACAGCTCCGTCTCTCCGGCAACGCCCAGCGTTCTGGGGTCTGCGCCGGTGGCCAGCACCACGGTTTTCCCCCAGAAGATCCCCTCGCTGGTCTCCACGAGCTTGGGAACCGCCGTCAGATCCATGCGGAGAACTTCCGCGTATTCGCTGCGTGCCCCAAAACGCTCCGCCTGCTTTTGCATCTTCTCCGCCAGAGAGAAGCCGTCGATCCCGTTCTCAAAGCCGGGGTAGTTGTCGATCTGCTCGGTCAGGGCCATCTGCCCGCCAGCAGACAGCTTTTCCAGCACAACGGTGTCCAGCCCCGACCGGGCCGCGTACAGGGCGGCGGTGTAGCCGCCCGGGCCGCCGCCCACCACGAGCATATCATAAACATGATTGTTGTTCATATCTGAACCCTCCGTTATTTCGCCAAGGCTTCCTGAATGAAGCGGTCGATCTCTGCCTTTGAGCCGGGCGCGGTGATGGAATCCACGGCCTTTCCGTTCCGGTACAGCACCAGAGTTGGGATGACCTCAATCCCCTCGGCCCCCGCCAGCCGCGGCTCCTCGTCAATATTGATCTTGCTGACAACGAGGCTGTCCGCGTATTCCTCTCCAATCTTCTCATACGCAGGGCCGATCCTCCGGCAATAGCCGCACCAGGGCGCCCAGAAATCCACCAAAACGGGCTTTTCGCCCCGGGTCGCCTGCTCAAACTGCTCCTGATTCATATTCATAGCTGCCATATCTGTCAGCTCCTTTCTTTTGTTTGGGTATTCTCAAGACTCCGTTCTCGCCCCACACCACATCGTGACCTCAACCTGAGATGACGGTACTCTGCCCTTGGGACATAAAGCAGATGAGTAAGACCATCATCTGTACGAGAATAGCTGCGGTTTGTTGCAGCTTATTCCGCGCAGAGCTCCGCCACAAGAGCGTCCATCTGCGCTTCGCTGGTTTGGTTCAGTGCGCCGCGCAGCGATACCTCCGTTTCACACAGTCGGAGTTCCTTCATCTTTTCCAACTCGGCGCGCATCAGCCGCGCGGCAGCAGGGGCCCATGAGCCGTTTTCCATGAGGCCGATCCGGCGGTTTCGGAATCCCTTTGTCTGTAAATGATCCAAAAAGGCCTTCATGGGCGGGAACAGTCCTCCGTCATAAGTGGAGCAGGCCAACACCAGTTTCCCGCAGTAGAACGCACTGGCAACAGCGTAGGAAAGATCTGTCACAGTGAGATCACATATGCTGACCTGCACGCCTTTTTTCTCTAATTTACCCTTGAGGGTCTTCGCCGCATGGGCAGTATTTCCATGGATGGATGCGTGGGCAATCAGTATGCTCTCCGATTCTTCTGGTTCCCATTGTGACCAGAGATCATAGAGCCGCAGACACTCCTCCAGCCCTTCTGTAAGCACGGGACCATGGAGCGGGCAGATCGTTTGGATCTCCAGCGCGGAGGTCTTTTTCAGCAGAGCCTGCACCTGTGCGCCATATTTCCCGATAATATTGTAATAATACCGTCGGGCCTGCGGCACCCAGGGGGCACGGGCAGTCCGTTCCAGTGAGCCAAAGCGTCCGAAGGCATCCGCCGAGAACAGGATTTTTTCCGTTTCCTCATACGCCGTCATCACCTCCGGCCAGTGTACCATCGGTGCCAGCAGGAAGCGCAGCCGGTGTGAGCCCAGAGAGATCGTGCTGCCCTCGCCAACCTCCAGCATACGGTCTTCCGACAATGCACCCGTGCCAAAGAACTGCTTGATCAGGGTAAATGTTTTCGCGTTTCCCACGATCTTCATCTCCGGGTACTCTTGCGCTATCCGCATGAGGCTGCCGGAATGATCCGGCTCCATGTGTGTGACCACAAGATAATCGGGGTTGCGCCCCCCCAACACCTGCGCTACATTGGAAAGCCATTCCTCCGCCGCCCGTGCGTCCACGCTGTCCATCACGGCGATTTTCTCGTCCAGAATGACATAGGAGTTGTAGCTCACTCCCATAGGCTGGACGGGGTACTGGTTTTCAAAGAGTGCCAATGTGTTATCATCCACCCCTACATAGCGGATGGCATCTGTTACCGTTCGGATATCCATATAAAAAATACCTCCTATTCTGATGTCTTTGGTTTTCTTATAAATCGTCTATCAGTGCGGTGCTCTTGGCGTAGGCGGTACTGCGTGCCTCAAAGAAATCGGTCTTGACCATATTGGCGTCAGCGTACTGGCTGACCCATTCCATGCTCTCCGGTTCGCTCTCAAAGCCCGGATACAATGCCGGATAGCCAAGGCTCGTCCAGCGAAGATTGCCGAGATAGCGGATGTAATCGCTAATCATCTGCCGGTTCAACCCCGGGATGTCGTCGCCGATCACATAATGCCCCCATGCGATCTCCTGCTCCACGCCCTCACGCATCATCTCGCGCAGCGCTTGTACGCTCTCGGCGGTGAACAACTCCGGCTGCTCCTTTTGCAGCTCCGTGATGATATTGCGGAACAGCCACAAGTGCGTGTTCTCGTCGCGGTTGATATAGCGGATCTCCTGCGCCGAGCCGGGCATCTTCCCGTTTCGGGAGAGATTGTAGAAGAACATAAAGCCGCTGTAAAAATAGATGCCCTCCAAAATATAGTTCGCCATCATCACGCGCAGCAGCGTGGGAGCGTCCTTCCGCTCCTGAAACTCGTTGTAGCAGTCCCCAATGAAGGTGTTGCGGCGCAGCAGATGCTCGTCCGTTTTCCATTGGTAGAGGATGTCATTGCGCTCCACGGGGGAACAGATGGTGTCGAGCATATAGCTGTAGCTCTGTGAGTGGACACACTCCTGAAACGCCTGAATGGACAGGCAGAGATTGACCTCGTTGGCTGTAATGTAGGCGCCGATATTAGGCAGGTTCGCTGTCTGAATGGAATCCAAAAAGACAAGAAAACTCAGAATTTTATCGTAGGCGCAGCGCTCGGCTGACAGCAGGCGGGGATAGTCCTTCACATCCTGCGAGAGATTGATCTCCTCAGGGATCCAAAAGTTGTTCATGGCCTGCCGGTACCAGTCGCTGACCCAAGCGTACTTCATATTGTTGAAGTCGTTGAGGTTGGTGGTATTGCCGCCGATCATGCGCCGCAGGCGCACATCAGGGTCGCCCTCCGGGTTAAAGAGGGGCTTTTTCTTCAGTTCCATCATGCTATCCTCCTTATGACGAGCAGCTTTCACAGGCCTCGACCTCAAGGGCCTTGCTGCGGACATAATAAATGGTCTTGACGCCGGCCCTCCACGCCTCCAAATACAGTCTGAGCACCTGACGCATGGAATAGTCATTGGTGATATAGAGATTCATGCTCTGCGCCTGGTCAATATGTCTCTGGCGAAGTCCCGCGGCGCGCACCGACCAGCTTTGGTCGATCAGATGCGCCGCCTTATAGCACCACCATGTATCCATAGAAAGCTCCGGAGCAACGCGGGGCAGCATGCTGCCCTTTTTTTCCTCTAAAAAGAATTTCTTCATAATTGGATCGATGCCCGCCGACGTGCCGGAGAGGATGGATGTGCTGGAAGTGGGTGCGACAGCCATCAGATAGGCGTTGCGCATTCCCTGCACCGCCACCGTTTCCGCAAGCGCCCGCCACTTTTCTGAGGTATAACCTCGCTTTTCAAAATACGCGCCTGTCTGCCAGTCGCTGCCCTCAAAGAGCGCGTAGCGGCCCTTTTCCCGTGCCAGTGCTGTGTCCGCCTTGATGGCGGCGTAGTTGATATGCTCGAACACCGCGTCGGTGAAGGCAAGGTGCTCATCGCTCTCCCAACGGATGCCGCGCTTTGCCAGCATGTGGTGGTAGCCGCTGACGCCCAGGCCGATGCTGCGGTACTTCTGATTGGTAAGCCGCGCGTATTCCAACGGGTAGAAGTTG
This sequence comes from Desulfotomaculum sp. OF05-3, assembly GCF_003435535.1. Lineage (NCBI taxonomy): Bacteria > Bacillati > Bacillota > Clostridia > Eubacteriales > Desulfotomaculaceae > Desulfotomaculum > Desulfotomaculum sp. OF05-3. The sequence continues at coordinate 8,343 of NZ_QWGO01000044.1, forward strand.
AGGTCGATCACATTATCCAGTGCGCGGATGGCCGTTTCCACCGTGCGTTCCATATAGGCCTCATCCTCCACCGGCAGATTACCGAGAGACAGACTCGCCAGGTTGCAGACCACAAACTCACCGGGGCGTGTGGCCGTCACCACCACTGTGTCGCCGTTCTCCGTGTGCACCTCAGTGCTGATATGCTCGATAGGCGCCATGTTCTGCGCGATCTCCGTGCAGAGATTGGAGCAATAGATCATTCCCGTGTGGCCGTTTGGGTTCATACGATTTACGCTGTCGCGGTTGAAGGCGAAGGGCGTGCCGGTCTCCACTGCCGAGCGAAGCACCAGCCGCACGATGTCCTTGACGGTGACGCTGCGCTTTTCGATGCGCGGGTCATTGACGCAGTCCAGATACCGCTTCTCCCATTCTGTACCCCAGTAATCCTCCAGTGCGTAGCCCTTGACCGTGAGGATCTCATGCGGACACATGAGATGCCACGGCGCGTCTATGTTCTCCTCCGCCAGTCGCCAGAAGAGATCCGGATAGCACACGGCGGGAAACACATCATGCGCCTTCATGCGGTCGTCGCCGTTGTTGGTGCGCAGTTGAAGGAATTCAGGCAGATCCCGGTGCCATGCGTCTAAGTAAACCGCCGCAGCGCCCTGCCGCATCCCCAACTGATCCACCGCCACGGCGGTGTCGTTGACCAACCGGATCCAGCGGATAACACCGCCCGCCGCCCCTTGAAAGCCGCGGATGGTGCTGCCTGCAGCGCGCACCTTACCGAAGTACATCCCCATTCCACCGCCAAATTTAGAGACCTTTGCGAAGTTGTCCAGCGAGCGGTAGATGCCGTCCAGACTGTCCGGCACAGTGTCCACAAAGCAGCTTGAAAGCTGATGGTAGGGCTTTCGTGCGTTGGACATGGTAGGTGTCGCCATCGTGACCTCCATACGGCTGAGCATATCGTAAAAGCGTTTTACCCACCCCATGCGGTCAGGGCCTTCGTTCATAGCAAGATGCAGCGCGATACCCAAAAACATCTCCTGCGGTGTTTCCAGCGGCACGCGGCTGCGTGACTGGATCACATAGCGTTTGAGCAGCAGGTCAAGGCCGGAGTAGGTGAACAGCTCGTCCCGTTCCGGGCAGAGAAAGTCCTCCGCCATAGCGATCTCCTCGTGGGTATAATGGGCAAGAATATAGTCACCGTAGAGTCCCTTATCCGTCAGATAGCGAAGCCTGCCATAGAGGTCGCCGACGCCGCGCCCCTCCCATTCCTGTGCGTTGCGACAGCGAAAGGAGTGGTTCAGAAGCCGCGCCGCGATGAACTCCCACTTGGGTGCCTCTGCCGTAGTCAGCTCTACCGCTGCCTTGGTCAGTGCCTCAGCCCTCTCATCCTCCGTCATGCCCGGGCGACAGAAGCTCTCAAACTTCATTTGAAGCGCCGCGAGGGAGTAGATTTCCTCGGTAAAATCCATCTGGATACGGCGCAGCACCTCGTCAAGCGAGTTATCCCCCACCGTCTGCGCGATGGTATGCCGGACGCGGCGCAGCGCAGACCGCTTTTCGCGATAGAGGATGTACGCCTTGGCCACCTCATAGTGTCCGCGCTCCATGAGCGTCCGCTCCACCTCGTCCTGCACACGTTCCACGGTGAGCGGTACTGTGACGGAGAGATTGTCGAGAACGGCAGTGAGGATCTCCTCCAGCTCTCCGCCCCCAATCTCCCTTCCCTGTCCATCAAACGCTTTTTTCATAGCGTTGAAAATTTTCTCCTGTTGAAAAGGAACAGACTTCCCGTTTCGTTTTCTGATCTCCATTTCGATCCTCTCATCTTCTCCGGTCACTTCTCATGTCCTTTTGGGCAAAGAGCGGGCAAGCGCAGTATCACGCTTGCCCGCTCTGTTTTTGAAAGCCGGTTTTTCTGCAGCCGACACGGCGGGGCTGTTTGTTGTCTGTTGTCTTGGTTTTGGCTTTCCTGCCAGTTACTTCATAGATTCCAGAATGGCGTCCGCCAGCGCTTCCAGCTCGGTGCGCTTGTCCGCGCCCATGGACGATGCGAGGCTGAGCCGCTCGTTGAGCACCGTCATGTTTTTAAGCTCGTCGTTGACGAATTTCTGCATGAGGTCGCCGGACTTCACCGCCCACGAGCCGTTTTCAATGATGGCAAAGGTGCGGTTTTGCAGATTCAGCGCCTTCATGTCCATGAGGAAGTCGTGCATGGCGGGGTAGATGCCGAGGTTGTAGGTCACGGAGGCCAGAACGATGTGACTGTACTTGAAGGCCTCGGAGATCAGCTGGGAGACATGGGTGGAGGACACATCGTACATCGCCACCTTGCTCATGCCCTTGTCGCAGAGCGACGCCGCCAGAGCCTGCGCCGCGTTCTCCGTGTTGCCGTACATGGAGGCGTAGACGATGAGCACGCCCTGGGTTTCAGGGGCATAGCGGCTCCAGGTGTCGTACTTTTCGATGAACCAGCCCAGATCCTTGCGCCACACGGGGCCGTGGAGCGGGCAGATATACTTGATCTGATCCAAAACGCCGCCGGCCTTTTTCAGCAGGAGCTGGATGTGGGGACCGTACTTGCCCACGATGTTAGTGAGGTAGCGGCGGGCGTCGTCCAGCCAGTCCCGCTCGAAGTCCACCTCATCGGCAAACAGCTTGCCGTCCAGCGCGCCGAAGGTGCCGAAAGCGTCGGCGGAAAAGAGGACGCCGTCGGTAACGTCGAGGGTCACCATGGCCTCCGGCCAGTGGACCATAGGCGCACCCACAAAGGTGACGGTGTGCTTACCGAAGGAGAAGGTATCGCCCTCCTTCACCTCGATGCACTCATGCCCGTCCACATGGAAGCCGAACTGACGCATGAGCATGAAGGCCTTCTCGTTGGAGATCAGCTTCACCTTGGGATGGCGCAGCAGGATCTCCTCGATGCAGGCGGCGTGATCCGGCTCCAGATGGTTGACCAGCAGGTAGTCCAGCTCGCGGCCGTTCAGCACATATTCTAAATTTTCCAAAAGCTGGCGGCAGGCAGACCAGTCCACCGTGTCAAAAAGCACCGTCTTTTCGTCCAACAGGCAGTAAGCGTTGTAGCTTACGCCCCGGGGAATGGGAAAGCAGTTTTCAAACAAGGCCAGGCGATGGTCGTTGGCGCCTACCCAATAGAGATCATTTGTTACTTTACGCACGCAATACATCTTATCTTACCTCCTTCACGGCTCAAGCCTTTATAAATTGATCCTTCGCCTCCGCGCACTCGGGGCACACCCACTCGGCGGGAAGCTGCTCAAAGAGCGTACCGGGCGCGATTTCGCTGTCCTCGTCGCCCAGCTCCGGCACATACTCGTAACCGCAGCCGCCGCAGACATAGCGGTCGCCGATGGGGGTGGGCTTCGGCGGCGTGGGCCGCTTCATCTTCACCATGGGCGGCGCGGGCTGCTTCTCTCCGCTGTCCAGCGCGGCGGCCAGCAGAGGCAGGATCTCCGCCACATCGCCCACGATGCCGTAGTCGCAGTTCTTAAAAATGGGGGCGTTGCCGTTTTTATTGATGGCCACGATGGTGGAGGCGTCCTTGATACCCTTGAGGTGCTGGGTCGCGCCGGAGATGCCGCAGGCAATGTAGAGGTTACCGGTGAACTTCTGACCGGACATACCCACATAGCGGTTCAGGGGCAGATACTTGAGGGTCTCCGCCACGGGGCGGGAGGAACCGATGGCCGCGCCGGCGGCCTTGGCCAGCGTCTCTACCAGCTTCATGTTCTTTTTCTCTCCGATGCCCTTGCCCGCGGAGACCACGCGCTCCGCCTGCGGAATCGGCGTATCCATGGGGATGCCCACGGAGAAGTCGTGGCCGTCCTTTTTCAGCGCCGCCACAAGGTCGGCCACCTGCTGGGCGGCATCCCCCTCCCGGAAGATGGTCATTTTGCGGATACCGGTGATGGGCGCGGGCTTCTTGGCTGCCGAGCGTCTCTCGCCGCCGGAGCTCTTGCCCAGCCTGCCCACCAGATGGGAGGCGATGACCACCCGCTGGATCTCGTTGGTGCCCTCGTAGATGGTGGTAATCTTGGCGTCACGGTAGGCCCGCTCTACCTCCATGCCCTTGAGGAAGCCGCTGCCGCCGTGGATCTGCAAGGCGTCGTTGGTGACCTCCAGCGCGATGTCCGAGGCGTACATCTTCGCCATGGCAGACTCCATGCCGTAGGGCGCGTGCTGCTCCTTCAGCTCCGCCGCGGAGTAGATAAGGAACCGGGCGCAGCGCAGCTTGGTGGCCATATCCGCCAGCTTGAAGGCGATGCTCTGCTGGGCCGCGATAGGCTTACCGAACTGGATGCGCTCCTTGGAATAGCTCAAGGCCTGTTCAAACGCGCCCTGAGCGATGCCCAGCGCCTGGGCGGCGATGCCAATGCGTCCGCCGTCCAGCGTGGACATGGCGATCTTAAAGCCGTCCCCCTCCTTGCCCAGCAGATTTTCCTTGGGGACCTTTACATCGTTGAAGATCAGCTCCGCTGTGGAGGAGGAGCGAATACCCATCTTGTCATAGTGATCGCCGAACTCAAAGCCCTTCCAGCCCTTCTCCACGATGAAGGCGGAGATGCCCCGGGTGCCGATGTCCGGAGTGGTGACGGCGAAAACCACATAGGTGTCCGCCTTGGGAGCGTTGGTGATGAAGATCTTGCCGCCGTTAAGGAGGTAGTAATCCCCCTTGTCCAGCGCGGTGGTCTCCGTGCCGCCGGCATCGGAGCCGGCGTTGGGCTCCGTCAGGCCGAAGGCGCCGATTTTCTCGCCCTTGGCCAGCGGGATCAGATATTTCTTCTTCTGCTCCTCGGTGCCGTAGGCGAAAATGGGCCACGAGCCGAGGGAGACATGGGCGGAAAGGATCACGCCCGCGCCGCCGTCCACACGGGCCAGCTCCTCCACCGCGATGGCGTAACTCAGGGCGTCAAGACCGGCGCCGCCGTACTCCTTGGGGTAAGGAATGCCCATCCAGCCCAGCTTACCCAGCTTCTTGACAGCCTCCTCGGGAAACTCATTGTTCTGGTCCATCAGAAATGCGAGGGGCTTGATCTCCTCCTCCGCAAAGCTCCGGATCTTCGCGCGCAGCTCTTCGTGCGCCGCCGTGGTTTGAAATAGCATACAGGTTACCTCCTCTTAAAATTTTACAGCTCGCTTATTTCTTAGGGAGCGGATCTTCCGGTCAGCAGCCTGCGCAGGCTCACGGCGCGGAACGCCTCGTCCTGCTTTTGCTGCAAGACCGCCATTTGACAGTGGATGGCGCACCTCCCGTGCTCGTCCTGCCAGCGGCATACATATCCCGGCTCCATGCAGGTGCATAGGACGCCCCGCTCCCCCATGACCTCCATGAGATCGTAGAGGGAGGTCGCATCCAGATCGCCGGACAGTTCGCAGCCCCCAAGGGCGCCGCGCCTTACCCGCACCAAATTACCGGCAGAGAGCTTGCGCAGGATTTGATAGGCAAACTGATTGGGGATCAGCTCCGTTTCCGACATCTCGGCCACCGAATGCTTCTCCCCGTCCAGCAGCACCCGCAAAATGCGCAGTGCGTAGTCCGTCTCTTTGGTGATGATCATGCTCCACATCCTCTTTTCGCTTGCTTGTTAATGCCATCATATCAATCTTGATAAATTTTGTCAAGATAATTTCCAAAAAAATATATCGTTTTAACACAGACCGCTCCAGCCCGGGTCAGCTTCGCTTTCCATTCAGCGAAAAGCCATGTTCCTTACAATATAGGAGCCGAAAAAGCTGTGCCGTGGCAGTCCGCCGAAAGCAGAAAAGACTATGCCTGAAAACCAGAAAGCGGAGAAATTGGTTGGGGCTCGCAGGGGTCGCCCACCCAAGGCGGATAAGGCGGTCCCTGGCAAGTCCAAGGCAAGCACCAAAGTGCGTGCTTTTCATTTTATATTCGACACATTATGTTATGATATGCAATAAATGTTCCATCTTACCGTCCCATTCTCTGCTGGAATCGGCGCACTCTTTCAGTTCAGTTTCGACTTCAGCATTTATCGGCAGGTTTTTCTTATAGCGGATGGTATGCTCAAGGCTTGCCCAGAAGTCCATAGCGATTGTACGGAGTTGTATCTCTACCGGCACATGGATCACTTTTTCCGCAAAGAATACCGGCAGCCGGATCGTCAGGTGCAGACTGCGATAGCCATTTGGCTTAGGGTGTGAAATATAATCTTTCTCTGTGATGATTTCAATGTCAGACTGTTTTTTTTAGCACTTTGCCAAAAAGAACACATCCTCCTCGAAAGAGCAGATCACCCGCACACCGGCAATATCCATGATATTTGTCTGCATGGTCGGAAAATCCAGAGGAAGTCCGCGTTTCTGCATCTTATTCATAATGCTGGACGGCGACTTCAAGCGGCTTTTTATACTTTCTATCGGATTGCGATCATGCTGCAATGAAAACTCTTCGTTTAGAATTTCCAACCTGCTTTCCAGTGCTTTCAGCGCACATCGGTATTGCAGCATGACTTCCTGATACCTGCGATTTTCGCTTAAAAGGCGCTGGCACTGCAAATCATCTAAGCCTTTATCTGCCGCAACCGTCAAGCCAAATAAATTCTCACTCATAGCTTCTCCATTCCGCAGGGATAGGCGCTCCGCGCTGTCTGCCGCTCTTGTGTTACGACCTGATAAAAACTGTATCCGCCGGAGAGATGGGAACAGGTGAAACCGTACTGCGTCAAAAGTCGGCAGGCCAGATAACTGCGAAGCCCTGTCTGGCAATTCACATAAACAGGCTTACCCCGGTCTAACTCGTCCAAATGCTCCCGCAGATCGTCCAGTGGAATATTGCGGAATCCATTCAAGTGCCCACGCCGATATTCGCCTTCTGTACGGACATCCAGCAGTGTCGCATTGCCATCGCAAGGCAAGTCCTCAACCTCATTCCAATGGAACTGCCGTACCTTCCCGCTCTCCAAATCCTCGATCATAAAACCGGCCATATTGACCGGGTCTTTGGCAGAGGAATAGGGCGGCGCATAGGAAAGGTCAAGCTCCGTCAGTTCCAAGGCTGTCATTTTTGCGCGAATGGCCGTTGCCAGTACATCAATGCGCTTGTCCACGCCCTCGCCGCCAACGATCTGCGCACCCAGCAGCCGAAGGCTTTCTTTTTCATACAGCACCTTCATTGCCATAGACTGTGCGCCGGGATAATAGGTAGCGTGGGATGCTGGGAAAAGTACGACTCTGTCGTAAGCAATCCCTGCTGCCTGCGCCGCCTTTTCATTGATCCCCGTGGAGGCCGCGGTCAAGCCAAACAATTTCAGAACAGACGAGCCCTGAGAGCCGTGAAAGCGGCTGTTTCCGCCGCAGATATTGTCGGCGGAAATGCGGCCCTGCTTGTTGGCGGGGCCCGCCATCAAGTCCGGCCTCTTTTACCAGATGGGTGTCCGGCGTGACGCCGATGGCCAGCAGCACCATGTCGGAGCGCAGCGGCTCACTTTCCTCCAGCAGCGTCAGCACGGAATCTCCGTCCTGTCGGAATCCGGTGACGGTTTCATCCAACCGCAGAGCCACACCGTGTCTGCGCATTTCCGCATGGACAAAGCTGGCCATATCCGCATCCAACGGCGCTAATAGCTGCTTCAGACGCTGGACGATGGTAACCGAAACGCCCATCTCCACAAGGTTTTCCGCCATTTCCAGACCGATAAAGCCGCCGCCAGCCAAAACAGCGGTTTTCGGCTTCTGATCCTCTACAAAGCGTCGAATGCGGAGGGTGTCTTCCACGGTGCTCAGGGTAAAGACCCGCTCGCTGTCCACGCCGGAAAGCGCAGGAATCGTCGGCTTTGCGCCGGGGGCAAGAAGCAGTTTGTCATAGGTTTCCGTGTAGACCTTCCCGCTGTCCAATGCGTGGACGGTGACGGTTTTCTCTGCGGGATTGATCGCAGTTACTTCCTGCCGTACTCTCACATCAATGCGAAAGCGATCCCAAAAGCTCTCCGGAGTTTGCAGCGTCAATTCTTCCTGCTCCTTGATCACACCGCCCACATAATACGGCAGGCCGCAGTTGGCATAGGATATATAGCCGCTACGCTCGATCATCACGATCTGCGCGTGTTCATCCAAACGGCGGATGCGGGCAACGGCAGACGCGCCGCCAGCCACACCGCCTACGATCACAACTTTCATCTTGCGCCCTCCACCATGGCGGTGATCTCCGCCTTGGACCGGTAGCCCACGGATTTGGCAACGGCCTTTCCATCCTTGAATACGACAAGCATCGGGATACTGGATACCTGAAAACGCATCGCCAGTTCCATTTGCTCGTCCACATTGATCCTGCCCACCTTGAGGGTGCCGGCGTTTTTCTCCGTGCGCTCCACGCGGCAGGGGCAGTACCCGCTGGTGCGCTTGAGACCCTCACGGATGGTGTCCACGACCTCCTGATCGGAATTGAGCTTGATTTTCATATCGGTTCCCTCTTTCCTTTGTTCTTTGTGATGGCCCTATCATAGCAAACTCCGCCCTGCCTTTCTGTAACAAGGTCACATTACAAAAATTTTCGCGGCAACAGAAAAAGCTGTGAAGCGGCAGTTCACGTACCGCTTCACAGCTTTCGCCTATCTCGTTATTCAGGCAAAGCAGGCGTTCACCTGTTCGACGATCGCCCGATCCAACCAGCCCTTTTCAGCCATATCCAGAAGAATAGAGCAGGCTTTTTCGTGAGACATTCCAGCTTTGTAAGGACGATTTTCGGTCAGGGCCTGATAAATATCCACGCAAGCCATGATACGCTCCTGCGTATTTAACTCGGACTCGTTTTTTCCGAAGGGATACCCCGTTCCATCCAGATGCTCGTGATGAAACGCGGCCCAATCGCGCAGCTCCGCAAAGTCCTGGACTTCCGATAGAACGTAATATGTATAGGCAGCGTGATGCTTCATTTCCGCATATTCGCTGTCGGTCAGGCGTCCCGGCTTTTCCAGTATTTCATTGCCTATCGCTACCTTTCCGATGTCATGGAGTGCGCCGGCAAGATACATTTTCTGGGCGGTGTCCTCGTCAAATCCCATAAACCGGGCCAGACATTCCGCATCGTCGGCCACACCCAGAGAATGTGTACTGGTAAAGGGCGATTTGTAGTCTACAATTTTCGCGAAGAATTTTGCCAGAGCTTTTACCTGCGCAAAATCAAGCTGCTGCTTGGTACGCGGCACTTTGCTCCACAGGCGCTCCTCCAGCCCCCTGCCGCCAAGAGAGCAAAAATGCTGTTCTGAAAAAGCGCGAAGAAACGCGTCCGCGCATTCCTCATCCACGATCCTGCCGCGTACCCGAGTAAGGAACGCGTTCGCACGCTCCCACACATCCGGCGTAAAGACATCGGCGCGGCAGAAAGCATCCAGCAGATCGCACAGACGGATAATACGGGCGCCCAGCGGGATCTCCTGCCATGTTTTTCCGAAGGAGCCGCTGCCATCCGCGTTTTCGTGGTGGTAAAGGATGATATTTTCTACATTTGTATGAAACGGAAGCGCGGATATGTTCTCCTCGCCCATAACGCAGTGAGCGCCGAGATGCGGCAGCTCCGGCAAACATTCCGCGGCAGAGCTGTCACCACGAAATTCTTCGTGCAGATACTGCGTCAGAGCATTGTCGTGCAATAGGGCACAGACGGCAAGATCCTGCAGTGCTTCGCCAGAAACGCCAAACTGTTCGGCCGTACACACACTCATATACGCCACACGCTTGGCGTGGAACGTTGTCACATGAACCAGTTCCGCCTCCACGCAATCCAGAGCATAGGAGCAGGCACCAAGCAAGCCTAATACATCAAGTTCCATGTGCGGAGCGGTCACGCTTTCCAAAGGCTGTGGAGGTTGCAGTAGGCGTAGACCGCTTCGACCTCGTCGCCCTCGCAGAGAGCAAAGCAGACCTCGGGTTTCTCGCCAGGATGCAGTTCCTTGCGCTGGTTGCCCTGCTTGGTGTGGAGGGACACCCACTCAATGTAGTGCTCCGGCAGCATGGGATGCTCCACGGAGCCGACCTTGACATGGACGATGCCGTTTTCCACTGTCCAGACAGGGACGTGCTTCTCCACGGCGGCGTCGGTGGTGCCGGGAACGATCTCGCTCATCGGCTCACCGCAACAGATGACGGGAACGCCCGTGTCCTTGACCTTGGCAATGATGTTACCGCAATGCTTGCAAATATAAAACTTCTGCTCCATGATGATTCTCCTTTTCTTTCTTTAATAATTTTCCGCGTGGATCTCAAAATAGCTCTGGGGATGATTGCAGGCAGGGCAGACCTCCGGGGCCTTCTCGCCCACAACGATGTGACCGCAGTTGCGGCACTCCCACACCTTGACCTCGCTTTTGGCGAAGACCTGCGCCGTCTCTACATTGCGCAGCAGGGCACGGTAGCGCTCCTCATGGTGCTTTTCAATGGCGGCGACCAGACGGAAGCGCTGGGCAAGTTCGTGGAAGCCCTCCTCGTCAGCAGTCTTGGCAAAGCCGTCGTACATATCTGTCCACTCGTAGTTCTCACCCTCAGCGGCGGCGAGAAGATTTTCGGCAGTGTCGCCGATGCCGTTCAGTTCTTTGAACCACAGCTTAGCATGTTCCTTCTCGTTGTCAGCGGTTTTGAGGAACAACGCCGCGATCTGCTCATAGCCTTCCTTCTTGGCCTTGGATGCAAAATAGGTGTACTTGTTGCGTGCCTCGGACTCACCAGCAAAGGCGGCCATCAGATTTTTTTCGGTTTGAGTACCTGCGTATTTCGTTTCTTTCATGGTCGATGCTCCTTCCAGCTTCTTCTGCTCATATTATAACACGGATTCGTGTTATAAACAATATTTTCATTTTAAGTGATTCAATCCGTCTATATCCCGCAACGTGATTGCGCCTCGTCTTAGCTCCACAAGCCCGTCCTCCGAGAAGCTCTTGAGCATCCGCGCCACCGCCTCCCGCGCCGAGCTGATGTGCTGGGCAATCTGCTCATGGGTCATGCGTATGGTATCGGAGCCGGTACGCTCCGCTTCGGCCAGGAGAAAATCTGCCAGCCGCCGATCCAAACCCTTGAACATGATCTGCTGCATCGCCCACATCACATCAGAAAATCGTTTCGTTGCCAGTTCATAGAGGAAGCAACGGACATGAAGATTTTGCTCCTTGAGCACAGCGATGACATTTGCAGGGATAATCAGAACCTCCGTATCCATTCCCGCGGTCATTTGCGTATCAAAGGTGATCTGACTGATCACACAAGAGGCAGAAAGCACGCATAGTTCGCCCGGATACAGGCGGAACAGCGTTACCTCCCGCCCCTCCTCGGAGAGAAGATAGGTGCGGATCTCGCCGGAAAGGACAAACAGCATTCCGAGACATTCATTGTCGCTGCTGTGAACGAACGCGCCCTTTTCATAATGACGGACAAAGGCGCTTCGGCGTAGCGTTTCCATTTCGTGTTCGGTCAAGGATGACCAGAACGGAAGTTGTGTCAGTGTGCGTTCCATATCAATGGCAGCTATGCTTGCCGCAGCCGTGGTCACCGCAGGTGTGCCCATCCTCGCCGTGCTCGTGGTCATGGTGATCACAGTGAACATTGGGGTCGTAGCCCAGATTTCCGCTGAGCAATGCGCTCACCGCCGCGTCAACGTCCCCGCTGACACCGCCGTAGAGCTTGATGCCCGCTTCGGCCAGAGCCGCCTGCGCACCGCCGCCGATGCCTCCGCAAATCAAAGTGTCCACGCCGTTCTGCATCAGGAATCCTGCCAGTGCGCCGTGACCGCTGCCGTTGGTATCAACGACTTCCGCATGGACGATTTTGCCGTCCACAGCTTCATAAAGCTTGAACTGCTCGGTGTGACCGAAATGCTGAAAGATTTGACCGTTTTCATAGGTAACTGCAATTTTCATAATGGAATCTCCTTTGCAAGTTTTGCCTGATTTTTCCATGTTGGCTCTCTGCATCCGGCAGCAACAGCCGCAGTGAGCTGCCTCCTGTCCTCCGCAGATGCGGTAGTTTCCCCCGGTGATGTGCAGCGGTTTCCCGTGGACAAGATACGCTGCGATCTTGCTCCGTGCGCTTTCGTAAATCTCCTGCATGGTAGAGCGGGAAATGTCCATTTGAGCGGCACACTGCTCGTGGGTTTGCTGCTCCAAGTCAACCAGCCGAATGACCTCGTATTCGTCCAGCGTCAGCAGGATCGGCTCGGTATTCTCGCACCCGTTAGGACAGAATGTATCGACCTGTGGTACGCCACAAATTCGACGGCACCGTGGCGGTCTTGGCATGGGAGCTTTCCTCCCTTTGTATTCGGTATATTCCGATTATAGCACTTTGAGCAGAAAAAAGCAATTTTTCAAAAGCTGCTACATTTTCCGTCCTCATATGTGTGCCGGCTGATATTCGGTGTCGAAGACTACGTGTGAGCCATGTTCGTATTGTCAGATTATCTACATTTGACAGAACTCCGCAGGGTATGATGAATTTGCTTGGATTCATTCTGAGTTTAGTTTACATGCAAGCCGTTCACGGGTGGTTGTCCGCCTATGAACGGCTTGTAAATTCTCAATTTTTTTCCTTACTTGACACAAGAAGATCTCAGTCGCCTCGTTAGAGATTACATCGAAGCGGGCAAGTAATATCTCTATTTTGTCATTTCCAAACGCAGAGCACGATTAGATTTTCTTCGCAATCGTAGACAGCTCCGAAATAATGCTCAGAAGATCATTTTTGACTTCCTCTTTACTTGGCTCACTGCCCATCAGAAGATAATCCGTGCTGACATGGAGGATGCAGGACAGTTCGATCAGCAAGTCAATGGAGCAGCTGCGCTCTCCGTTCTCCATGCGGCTGACATGCTGCTTGCTTGCCAGTCCCAGGCGAACCGCCAGTTCCTCCTGCGTAATGCCACGGGAAGTGCGAACATCGTGAAGTCTCTTACCAAACTCTTTTGCGTCAAAATACATACGTTTCTCCTTCCGCACAGCCGGTACAGAACCGGACCAACGGAAGGTCAAAAAAGGAGCCGCATGACGGTGAAGAAAAAAATCCTGTGCCGATAAAACAGAACATGGGTATCCCATAATTCTGTCTCATGCGGCATTCGGAAGACTTCGCCTGTCAGCGGCTCCACAG
>NZ_QWGO01000045.1:0-19276 GCF_003435535.1 Desulfotomaculum sp. OF05-3
GACTCTGAGTGGTCGATTCCTCCGGGCTCTAACAACGCCAAAAGAAAAGACCAAATAAAGGGAAAAGGGTATAGTGAAAAGATAACGATAAAAATCATAATGTTTCACGTGAAACATCAATGAACCACAAGAAGAAAAATCGAGAAGAGAGTATAGTGTTTCACGGGAAACACTTGCCACATGGAACTCGGAAAATATGGCTTATAGGATTTACAAAAATGTTTCACGTGAAACATTTTTAATTTTATAGGGTAAATCAATAGGAAAATAGGAAAAATTGTGTTATACTAAGTTTCGCTAATGTTTTGATAGTAAATAGTAGAAGAAAAATAGAGAAAAGCCCGTGAAAAAACCGGATTTTATGGTAAATCTGGGCTGAATCGAGAGAGATACACGATAAAAAGAGTAGAGCTGACCTGCGGAAAGGATAGAGGTATGGGACGTATTATTGCAATTACAAATCAAAAAGGCGGAGTCGGAAAGACGACGACAGCTATCAATTTGTCGGCCTGCCTGGCTGAAGCAGGGCAGAGAGTGTTGACGGTTGACTTTGATCCGCAGGGAAACACGACAAGCGGGCTTGGATTGGAAAAAGGAAATATTGACAATACTGTATACGAACTGCTGATGGGGGAGTGCACCGTGGAAGAGTGCGTTAATCCCAGCATCCAGGAGCGACTGGATGTGATGCCGTCGGATGTTGATCTGGCGGGAGCAGAGATCGAGCTTCTTGATATGGAAGAAAAGGAGAGCATCCTCAAGAAAAATCTGGAACTGCTGGATGGAAAATATGATTTTATCATCATCGACTGCCCACCGTCCCTGAACCTTCTTACGATCAATGCGCTGACCGCGGCAAATACGGTACTTGTCCCGATCCAATGTGAATATTACGCACTGGAAGGATTAAGCCAGGTGTTAAAAACAGTAAATCTTGTTCAGAAAAAGCTGAATCCGGCACTGGAAGTAGAGGGCGTTGTGTTTACGATGTATGATTCCAGAACTAATCTGTCCCTGGAAGTTGTAGAGAACGTAAAAGAGCATCTGAATGAAAATATTTACAAGACAATTATTCCGAGAAACGTCAGACTGGCAGAAGCACCGAGCTACGGGATGCCGATTAATCTCTATGACAGCCGGTCATCAGGGGCAGAGAGCTACAGACTTTTAGCAGCGGAAGTCATCAGCAGAGGAGAGGAATTATAATGGCGAAGCGTGGTTTAGGTAAAGGTTTAGGCGCGTTCTTCGGGGAAGAAGTTACAGCTACGAAAGAGAACGCTGCGGAAAAAGTAAGCAGAAGTGAGAGAAAAGAGCACCTGATGGCAAATCAGGGAACTGCTAAAAATACAGAAAAAAATGGAACCGGGGCAGAGAGTGACAGCGGAAAAGCAGCAAAGAAAGCAGGAAATACGGCTGTAAGCACTGACGCAGCTAAAAAGAATAATTCCCGGAATGCCGGTAATTCTGAGCCGGTTGTCGTAGAAAAAGTGGTTGAGAAGATCGTTGAGAAACCGGTTGAGAAGATCGTTGAGAAAATCGTTGAGAAACCGGTCGAGAAGATCGTTGAAAAAGTGGTAGAAAAACCCGTTGAAAAGATCGTAGAAAAACCGGTAGAGCAGACACTAAAGCTTAACCTGATCGAGCCGAACAGTGAGCAGCCGCGAAAGAATTTCGACGAAGAAAGTCTTCAGGAGCTGGCGGATTCTATCAAGCAGTATGGAATTTTACAGCCGTTGATCGTCCAGAAAAAGGGCAATCACTACGAGATCATCGCCGGTGAGCGCCGTTGGCGCGCCGCAAAGCTTGCGGGGATCACGGATGTCCCGGTGCTGATCCGCGAGTATGATAAGCAGCAGACGATGGAGATCGCGCTGATCGAGAACGTCCAGCGTGCGGATCTGAATCCGATCGAGGAAGCACAGGCGTTCCAGCAGCTGATCCAGGAGTTCCATCTCACACAGGAAGAGATTGCGAACCGCGTATCCAAGAACCGCGCAACGATCACAAACAGCATGCGTCTTCTGAAGCTTGATGTCCGTGTACAGGATATGCTGGCAGACGGAAAGATCTCCAGCGGACATGCGAGAGCGCTTCTTGGTCTTGAGGAAGGCGAACGCCAGTACCAGGTTGCGGTGAAGATCACCGAGGAAAAATTAAGCGTCCGCGACGTGGAAAAGCTCGTGAAGATGATGAACCGCCCGCCGAAGGAGAAGAAGCCGGAAAAAGGACCGGATATCGATCTGATCTACCGTCAGGTGGAGGACAAATTAAAGTCCATCATGGGCACGAAGGTTGTCATCAACCAGAAAGACAAAAATAAAGGAAGAATCGAGATCGAGTATTACTCCCAGGAAGAGTTAGAGCGCTTGATCGAGCTCATGGAATCCTTGAGGGCATAACCAATCAATAATCCAGCGTAACTATTCAGTATCTTCATAGTTACACGCAAAAATCCATTCTAGATCAGCTTCGCTGATGGGATTTTTGGAAAGAAAATGCTGAAAAAGCCGACTGTATTTAGGGTTTTCTGAAATTTAGCAAAAAGCAGAAAGCAGGCATTTGCCCAAGATGAAAGCTAAATGAAAAGGAAGCTGACGAACAGGAAAAAATTGAACGAAAAAGACTAAAATCACGAAACGCACAGACACATACGGAAGGACAGAAAATAAAATATGGAAAACAGTATGTTATACAATCTTCCCATCGATCCAATGGCACTGATCATCGGATTTTCAATCCTGTCATTGGTATTATTGATCGTGGTGATCATTTGTATTGTGAAGCTCAATAAACTATACCGCAGATACGATATCTTCATGCGCGGAAAAGACGCGGAGACACTGGAAGATACGATCATGGACATGATGGATGAGATGGAGGAGCTGCAGGCGAAAGACCGGGCCAGCAAGGATGCAATGAAACAGCTGTCCAAGCAGATCAAGTCCTCATTCCAGAAATTCGGATACGTCAAGTATAACGCGTTCAAGGGCATGGGCGGCAACTTAAGCTTTGTTATTGCAATGTTGGACAACAACAACAGTGGTTTCGTACTGGATGTTGTTCACAGCCGTGAGGGCTGCTACATTTACTTAAAAGAGGTAGAGGAAGGTGCGACAGAAGTTCTCCTCGGCGGAGAAGAGCAGGAAGCGCTGGAGCAGGCCCTGGGCTATGTAAAGCGCCCGACTATGGATGAGCGCCTTGCAATAAAGGAAAAGGCCGAAAACGGCAGGAAAAAAGAGTTAAAAGGCGGCTCCGGAGAGCAGGATATCGAGGTTCCGAGCAGCGAGCGTAAGAAGAGCGAGCGCATGAAAGAACTGAGAAAACGTCAGGCAGAGCGCCGCGAGGATGAAGAAGAACGTGTAAAGCAGTATGCGGATGCATACGATGTGGAAGAGATTGAGATCGAGACAGACAACATCGAGGATTTTGATGCGATGCCGGATGATTTCAACGGCGAGGATAAAGGAGATTATTGATCCATATGCATAAATTTTTACGTGCAGCTGGTTTCAGCATGTATACAAAGAAAAAGGATATCGAAAAGCTTCTGGATCTGCTGGAACGGCAGCCGTCGATAACGAAGTGCGTCCAGGTCGATGAGGAGAGCAACGTGTGCGAAATGCGCGCGGAAGTCGCCCCGGGACTTGGAATCTCGATCGTCGGAGAGCTGAACGAAGAGGGGAATTTCGAGCGGGAATACTACTTCCCGTACCTGGAGAGCAATGTCGTCGGCTCCACGGAGGAGTGCTCCGTCCAGAGACACACGGAGAAAGAGACCTACTCCGGCATGGTGGATGAGAATAGAGTTGGCATCACGCTGATCTTCTACATCCAGAATTTCCTGGATTTCCGGGAGAAAATGCTGGATAAAGAGCACCACTCCAGAATCGGATCGGTCTGCTTTTCTGGCATGTCCATCGGCGGAAAGGTCCTTCTTCCAATCAAGAAAAGCCAGAAACAGATCCAGAAGGCAAAAGTTTCCGCAAAAGAACGCAGCAGCCTGATCGAGGCCGCAAAAAACGGGGACGAGGACGCCATGGAGACCCTGACCATCGAGGATATTGACCTCTATTCCCAGATCTCCAGAAGAGCCATGAAGGAAGATCTCTACTCCATTATCGACTCCTGCTTCATGCCCTGCGGAGTGGAGTGCGACCAGTATTCCATTATCGGAGAAATCAAAGAAGTTGAGAAAATCCGAAATATTTATACAAAAGAAGAGATTTATCGCATGAAGATCGAGAGCCATGACCTGGAATTCATGGTCTGCATCAACAGCAGGGACCTCTTAGGAGAACCGCAGCCGGGCCGCCGTTTTAAAGGACAGATCTGGATGCAGGGTACCTTAAATCTGGTACCTTACAAGGCGGGACCGATGGATCAAAAGCGATAAAAAGTATAGACAACAAACAGAATCATGGGGGTATAATAAAAACAGATTATCTCATTCGAATCAGCTTGAATTTACCAAAAAAACAAAGACTGACATGCAGTTTCCTGCGATCTCGAAGATATAGAGACAGAGGAAAATGCTTTTTTATTAAACCGGAATCCATAGAACAGGGGAGGAACTGTAGTTTATATGGAAGATTACGATATTATGACCAGAGAAGAGGCCGAAAAGAAGATGGAAGTGCTCCGGCAGATCTTCCCGATCGTCCGCCTTGTGCGTGGGTATACGGTGATGGATCTGAATGGAAAAACGGGAGCGATGGAAGGCCTGGACAAGATGGAGACAGCCCCTCCCTGCGAATGTTTTGCTTTCTGGCAGAAGAATGAACCATGCAGAAACTGCATCAGCCAGAGAATGATGGAAGAGCATGGCCAAACATCAAAGCTGGAATTTCTCGGCAGAGAGATGTACCAGGTGACGGCGAGATACGTGGAGATCGACGGCGAGCCGTATGTGATGGAGATGCTGCAGAAGCAGGACAGCCAGAACTTTATCGATGAGGACGGATGCAAAAAGCTCATAGGAAGCCTGATGAAATATAACCATATGGTCTACATGGATGCCCTCACAGGAGTCTACAACCGCCGTTATTTTGAGGATGAGATAAAAAATAAGACCAACACAGCGGGAGTCGCTGTGATCGATATGGACTATCTGAAGGTCATTAACGATACATATGGACACCGGGCGGGTGACCATGCCATTGAGATGATGGTCAACGTGATCCGACAGAATATCCGGAAGACGGACAGCCTGATCCGGTACGGCGGAGACGAATTCCTCCTGATCCTGCCGGAAATCAGCAAGGACAGCTTCAACGAAAAATTAAAAATGATCCAGGAAAAGATCCACGATACCGCTATTGCGGATTACGGAAATCTCCGCCTTTCTGTCAGCATCGGAGGTGTGATCACCCGCGACGGCGAGAGTATCGAGGAGGCAGTTCTCAGGGCCGACCGCCTGATGTATTTCGCGAAAGACCAGAAAAACATGGTTATCACGGAGGAAAAGACCGAGTATCTGGACGAGACGATGCAGGAATATTTAAGGACACAGACCATCAAGCCGAAGATCCTCATCGTCGACGATTCCGATATGAACCGCGAGCTCCTGACAGAGATCCTGAAACAGGATTATGAGATCCTGGAGGCAGAAAACGGCGAAGCTGCCTTAAAGATGCTGGAGCAGTATGGAACAGGTATCGCCCTTGTGATGCTGGACCTTGTGATGCCGAAGATGGATGGATTCCAGGTCCTGACGGTGATGAATGAGAGACGCCTGCTGGAGGATATTCCGGTCATCATGATCTCCAGCGAGGACTCCGGGAAATATATCAGTGAAGCTTACGGATTCGGCGTCAGCGACTATATCAGGAGACCATTTGACGCGAGAGTCGTATACCAGCGCGTGTTAAATACGATCAAGCTGTACTCCAAACAGCGCCGCCAGCTTCGCCTTGTAACATCCCAGATCCGGGAAAAAGAGCGCAGCAACCGTATTATGATCGGTATTTTAAGCCAGATTGTTGAATTCCGAAACAGCGAGAGCGGACCACATGTCATTCACCTGAATATCGTATCGAGACTGCTTTTAGAGCAGCTGATCAAAAAGAAAAACAAATACCATCTTTCCTGGCAGGAGATCGGTCTGATCGCTACGGCGTCGGCGCTCCATGATATCGGAAAGATCAATATCGATGAGAAGATATTAAACAAACCTGGTAAATTAACAAAAGAGGAATTTGAGATCATGAAGACCCACACGACCATTGGTGCGACCATGATCGGAAAGATCGATCTGTACCACAGTGAGCGCCTTGTACAGCTTGCTTACGAGATCTGCAGATGGCACCATGAGCGCTGGGACGGAAAGGGTTATCCGGATGGCTTGAAGGGAGACGAGATCCCGATCTCCGCCCAAGTCGTATCCGTGGCGGACGTCTACGATGCCCTGGTCAGCGAGCGTGTCTACAAAAAAGCATATCCGCATGAGGTAGCGATCCAGATGATCTTAAACGGAGAATGCGGGAACTTCAACCCATTGATTTTAGAGTGTATGCTGGATATCCAGGATGAGATCCGCCGGAAGATCAGCGTTACGAGCACGGAGGACTTCGTAAGGGACGCGGATGCGCAGGAAAACATGGATATTGCCAACATGCAGTTAAATCCGCTGATGATGGAGTAAAAAAGTACCTGGCCGGATACTGAGAAGCAGATCCAGCCGGAGCAGGGCAGGTGGCAAGTGTGAAAAAAACAACTTTGTTAAAAAATTATCGGGGGGGGTATTCCAATGAATATAGCCCAGGAAATTTATGAATCTATCCAGGAATTATATCAGGAGATCATCAAAGTTGACCTGAAGACGGGAAAAGCGACAATCCTCCACAGCATCACGGATCCTTCAGACCGCGGAAAAGAATGTATCTGGGACAGCCAGTTAGAGAAATACATGAAAAATAAGATCCAACCGTCGGATCACGAGAGGATGAGAGACAACTTTTGCCTGCGGCATCTGAGAAATGAATGCGAAAAGGGCAAAGGTCTGTTCTCCAACAACTTTTCGACGATGAACGGGAAACTGCCGGATAACCATGTTACGGTGCTGGCGTTCGCGCCGGGAAACGACAGTCAGGAAAAGGTTTATATCCTGCTGCGCAAGGCCGGACAGGAATACTTTATGTGGTCCATCGCGAATCAGTATGTATCATCGACCTGCGATTATTTTATTTATCTGGACGCGAAGCATAACAGCTACCAGATGTTCAGCAGCCGGGCGGGAACCCCGCTTCCTCCGGTGATATGCAATGATTACGAAGGATCCAAGATCGAATACGTGAGGAAATATGTGGTGGAGGAAGATCAGGAGATGGTGATGCGTGAGATGCAGATATCCCGGATCCAGGAGGTCCTGGAACACAACGAGGTCCACAGCTTCACCTGCGGGATTATGGAGCACGGAGGCTACAAGAGAAAGCGCCTGGACTACCGCTATTACGATAAAGAATGCCAGATGATCCTGTTCTCCAGGACAGACGTGACGAACGTCTATCTCGAGGAGCAGAAGAAGAGCCAGAGGATGGAGGAGCTGCTCTTAAAAGCCCAGACAGACCCACTCACGAAGATCTGCAACTTCCAGGCGACCTTTGATGCCATCAGCGAGAAGCTGACGGATACGGATGACAATTACGCGTTTTGTTTCGTGGATCTCG
The DNA here is from genome assembly GCF_003435535.1 of Desulfotomaculum sp. OF05-3. Lineage (NCBI taxonomy): Bacteria > Bacillati > Bacillota > Clostridia > Eubacteriales > Desulfotomaculaceae > Desulfotomaculum > Desulfotomaculum sp. OF05-3. Next base: position 7,665 of record NZ_QWGO01000045.1, read on the forward strand.
ACAATTTCAAACAGATCAACGATACCATGGGTCATCTGGCCGGGGATGAGGTCCTTCGCCAGGTGGCGGACGTTTTAAAGGACGTGGCGGGCCCGGAGAATCTCGTGGGCCGTGTCGGCGGGGACGAGTTTGTCGTATTTGTAAAGACGGAGCAGGACCGCGCCAGGGAGACCGCGGAAAAGATCCTCGCGGGGATCCAGAACATTACCGTAGAAGGAAGAAACAGTACAAGGATCTCCGGCAGTGTCGGGATCGCCATTGCGCCGCGGGACGGCAGAGACTATTACGCCCTCTTAAAACGGGCGGATGCCTGTCTCTACCAGGCAAAATCAGAAGGAAAAGATCGCTGGTACGGCGAGAAGGAAGGACAGGAGAATATATAAAGAAACGCCCCAGGGCAGCCGGGAAAGCTGCTCTGGGGCGTTTTTGCGGTGCGTTACAGATCATACCGCATCCGGAAGTGTTCCAGAAGCGTCAGATTCTTACGGCTGGACCGGATCATCGTCAGGAACCGGTATAGGAGCCGCAGCTCATATTCCTTCAGGACCTCACCACCGTAATAGTATTTCTCCATCAGCTCATTCACACGGGTGTAAAGTCCCGGCTCGTAATCCAGAAGGATCCTGGAGAGCCGCGCTTCCGTCTTGCCGCAGTTCCAGAATGCCTAAAAGCCGCCGCTCCGTGATCAGATGGCGGAATTCCAGGAGGACGATGCCGATTCCCTTGAAAAGGAGAACGACCAGCAGGATGCCCCACAGGATGTTTACGGCGGTCTTTAACTGGTCGATGACCTCGGAGTCCGGACGTTTTCCGGCGTGCAGGGAATCCGGGGCATCCACTTCCTCGCCGCTGTCCTCCAGAGCCGCTGTCCTCTGGATATCACCGGGAACCTGTGCCATCTGTAAGAGCGCGTAGGTATCATAGTAGAATCCGGGTGTCACATCCACCGGGATCCAGCCCATGCCGTCCATGTAGACCTCTACCCACGCGTGGGCATCGGAGGAGGTGAGCTGTACATCCCTGCCGCCCGCGGCCTCGATAGCGCGGCTGCTTAAAAAGTAACCTTCCGCGTAACGCGCCGGGATATCGCAAGGACATCAAGTCCCTCCGGCGCGGAAGACAGCCGCTGCAGAAAAGCGGCATAGCAGTTATTATCATGGGTCGGATCCCAGCCTGCGGAGGCAGAGACGGTAAGGCCGTCCGGGACAGGAACACGGTCCAACGGATAAAAGACATAACGCCCCGGTCCTGCCGGAGTAAACCAGTTCCCAAGCGGTTCGCTGCCTTCAGCCAGGGCCAGCCGGGGAAGATGGAATTCAGGGTATCGGGGCTGCCCCATTCATCCTTGTGATCAAGATAATACTGCTGCATCTGATTAAAAAAGCAGATGCCATCCCCGGCCTTTTCCTCAATTGTCTTCTTAAACAGGTTCCGGATCTGGTCTGCCAGGTGGTAGAGGTCGAATGGCTTATTTTCAAGCTCGATCTTACCGACCTCAATCCGGGACATATCGAGAACTTCGTTGATAACGGTCAGAAGGAACTCGGAAAGCTGCTCTGCCTTCACGATATAGTCCTCGGTGCTGTGCCCGTGAAGCTGGCGGTGCGCCAGGTTCAGCATACCGATAATTCCGTTTAACGGAGTACGGATCTCATGGGACATCTCTGAGAGGTAAGCGGATTTCGACTGGCTTACGTTCTCGGCGGCCTCGAGATCTGCCCGCATCTCATCAAGCTGTCTCTTTTCCTCCGTGATATCCCGGAAGTGGAACAGGTCCATCCCGTCTTTCCTTGTCGCAGAAAGGCGGTAGCAGGCATCCATCCCGAGCGGTTCGATATCCATCAGGATCGGACGTTTTCCGTCCCACGCGTTATATTCTTTCCGAAGCCGCTTTGCCTGTTCCTCAGGAAGCTTCGGGGCAAGGCAGAGAACGTCGTTCTTAAAATGTTCCTTCGTAAGACCTAACTGCCGTTCAAAATCCTTTGTCACATAGAGTGGAAAAAGGTCCGAAGAGCGGAGAAGAAAACAGGGGTCATCCACGAGGTCAAACCCGTTAAGACTCCCCTTGTCGTCAGACTTGTTAAAATTTAACCTGCGCCAGGACAGACGCAGATGAAGAAAAACGATCAGCAGGCACGCCGTGACCAGCAATTCTGCAAAAAACAGAAATATCAATACCTTGTGTTCCCCCAGCCACGCGAGCTGAAACGCAATCTTTTCCATATTCTATCCCCAATGTAAATTTGTAGCCGGTTACTTCCGATCCGCCGTCATTGCCTACTGCGGATCGAGCTTTTCAATCGCCTGGATCGTGCGGTCATATTCCTCATGGACGCGTGCGAAAAGTGATTTGCTCTCATCGTCCAGAGTATTGTTTCCGCGGAGCTTTTCGGTCAGATCGGAGCTGGCATCAAATAAAGCAGTAAATCCGAGGTTCAGGCAGATCCCCTTCAAAGTGTGGGATGCGCGGAACGCCTCCGCGCCGTCACCGCTCTCAATCGCGGCCTGTAGCTGCCAAAAACTCGGATCATTTAAAAATTTCAACGCGAACTTCCTGACAAGACTCTCCGAAACGAGTCTCCCGGTAACTCCCTCATAATCGCCGCACATCATTTCGTAGCATTCTCTTAATGTCATATGTATGGTCCCCTTTTGCAAGTGTGTTGTTTCATATATTTATATATAGATGGTTTTATTATAACTTTCAAAGGATAAAACTTCAACCGGATAATGGGAGATACAGGGTTGTTTCATGAAGACCATATGCCAACGATTCCTGCTTTCAGCAGTCTCGATCATGCTACATACACCGCTGAAGTGCATTGGTATACTTGCTTACTCTGAAGAAAAGCGCAAATTATCCCTATCTCCTTTACAGTACCTTTTTTCAGAGGTATTCTTTATACATAGTCAATACAGACCGGCTATGCCTTTAAACACATACTGTTCCCGCAAATCTGCATTGTCACAAAAACAGTCCATCATCTCGGTCATTATATTTGTGATACCTGTCTCGTGCATTGCCAGGCGCAGGATGTTATATGCATATTTTCTGATGAGCGCCAGATTATTTCGGGATTTTTTGGCAGGTGAGCGATCTTCCCTGAATGTGTTGTCCAACACATGATGGAGCCGGTTCTCTATTGACCAGTGCATTCTTTTTATGCTGCCCAGTTCCTCTGCGGTAAGAATAAGGTCTGATATCAGTGCGGTACACGGAATATCCTTTCCGGCCCCTTCTTCCGCAGACGGTGCCGGGACTCTTTTGGAGCCTTTTTTCATAAATGCTTCCCTGGATGGAGTAACATCGTTCCCCTGGCTGTCCTTCTCAACCGGTACCCTTACCTGCCTGATCCGTCCAATACTCTGAACGTGCGCCCATTCTTTTTGGCTTTTGGTCAGGTTTGAGGCATCTTTACATATTTGACAAGTCCTATACTCATTTCTGTTCCGATTCTTTTCCTTCTGACTGATCTCCTCATATTTCTCAAGATACTCCCGCATTACAGGTTCTGGAATTTCGCCTTTTTTCTTTTTAGCAGCTTCCGCTTCCAGTTTGTCCATGAACGTATGGATCTCCTCATAAGCCTCTGGTTGGTTTTTCTTTACGGTAAGCACAAAATGTCCTTCCTGTTCATGGATCTGTTCCATGCTTGCGGTCTGCGTTCCAATCGCATCAATCGTTATGATACTTCCACTGATATCCAGAAGATTCAATAATTCAGGAATCATCGCAATCTCATTCGTCTTTGAATCTACAGGAAGCTGTGCAGGCAGCAATCCCCGGACAGTTTCCACTACATTCAAAATCATTGGAGTTGCCGCACATTTTGTCTTTTCCGTTGCGCCGCAGAGTGCTTTCCCGTCAATCGCAAGATGGGTATTCTTCGAGTCCACGATCTCTCCAATCCATTCCATAAAAGCACACAAGGCTAATTCCTCATCAATTCCGCTCAGCATCCGACTAATCGTGGAAGGCGAGGCGATCCCGTATTTCAATTCCATATGTTTCCGCAGCCATTCCAGGTTGTTCTTGCACCAGTTAAGACTCCTGCGGATCGTTGTCCTGCCACAAAGAAATCCGATTGTGACACATACCAGCATTTCTGCCAGATCGTGTCTTTTCTCTCTGTCGCATCGATAATCCGGGATCTGCCTAAAATAATGAATCAGTTTTTCTGTCAGAAATGGTTTTTCAGCACATTTCCAGAGCCACCTGTATTTTCTCCAGAAGTTCCTGCTGTTCCTCATTCACTTTTGAAATGATTTCCGTTTTATCCAGACATACTAAATAGATGGTCTCTAACTTGCGCAGTTCTTCCAGACCCACGCCCCATTTTTTATATATTCTGCGGGACAGGGACGATATTTGAGCTGCAAACTGATAACGAAAATCTGATTCGTTTTTCATCGTTCGTTTTTTCTGGATATAAGAAGTTGGAGATTGCCTTAAAAGAATAATGGAGAGCACATCTTCCCAATCATCCCCTAAAGGTTTTTTCCAGTCATCCGGGCACAATTCCCAGACAGCTTTTGAAAACCCGTATTCCCATACTTCTGCATCTGTTAAAGATACCTTCCTTTTGTTGCTTTGTATTACCCCCTCCGGAGTAATAATGCCGATATAAGTATCGACTGGCTGCGGATATTTTTTTCCTTTTACACGCCGGGATGTTCTTTTATAAAGATAATAAGAATCCCCCTTTTTTTTCACGGTAGTCCCTTTTACGCGATGTTTTTGAACCCATTCCGGATATTTTTTCTCAGTTACTGGCATAATGCCCTCCCTTCCGTATAGATATAGCATACCTATACTATATAGACATTATACCTCTACTTGAACAAAAAGTCGAGGGTTATACACGCTTATGTATAGCATGTATAACCCTCGATGAAATCTGACCTTTTTAGACTTTTAAAATATCTTCATGAAACAACCCTGTGGGGGGATTTCCAAGAATATCCGGCAAAAGATTACTATACACGGTTCCTGAATTGAAACATCAGCCAAAACTCACAAATCACAGATCATAGGAACACGGAGGCGAAAAAACATTGGTCCGCATACCGGAACGTGACGACCCCGTGATAATGTTCCGCGATCAAGCGGACCGAGGCGGTTCCGGTTCCAAACCCGTCATGCTTCGTCGAGAGAAAACGTCCGTTTTCCTCCACCGGGGCGGAGGAGCAGGAATTATCGACCGTCAGGGCAAGGTGGCTGTTCTCCTCCTTCGCGCGGAGCCGGATAAACGGGTTGCTGCCGGTATATTCCCGGCAGGCATCTAGGGCATTTTCGAGAAGATTCCCGAGGACCGAGCAGAACTCTGCCTCATTCATGGAAAGCTTCTGCGGGACTGCCATGCTGACGGAAATATCGACACCGGATTTCCTCGCCTCATCGACATAATAGTTGACCATCGTATTTACCGCGTAATTCTCGCACCAGGTACAGAACGTATCCGGCGGGAGCATCTGACGGTACTGTGCAATGTACGCCTTCAGCTCCTCCGTCTTCCCGCTGTTTTAATAGTGGTCGATCACATTCAGGTGCTGGCGGAGATCATGTCTCGCCTGTCGGACGCTCTCGATGTGACGGCTTAACTGCTGGTACTGTGCCTTCTGCATTGCAAGAAGCGTCTCCTGGTGGGCGGCCCGCTCCTTTATGGAAAGGGGGTGTGGCGATATGGAAAAACAGATGAGTATGAAGAAAAGCAGACGATTACCTGGAATGATATTTCTTCTTGCATTGCTGATGACGATCATGATTCCGTTTGCGGCATTTGCGGAAGAGTTCAGCTGTACTGTAAACCTTCCGGTGAAGGTACAGATAGATGGAAAGAACCCGCCGTCACTGGACTATAAGTTCAAGATCGAGGCGGAAAACAATGCGCCGCTTCCGGAGGTGACTGAGGTCACCGTGAATGCTGCAGAAACCGGAACAGTGGAATTCGGCCCGATCACTTACAAGCGCCCGGGCAACTACATCTACCGCATTACGCAGATTACGGATAATCGGTTGAAGCTCACTTATGACAGCCGTACCTATGCTGTGACGGTTCAGATTTTAAGAAGCGAGGACAATACGCTTCATGCGGAGATCGTTGCCAGCACAGGAAGCGCAGACGGCAGCAAGGCCAGCGAGATCGTATTTACGAACAAATATAGCAGACCGAGCTCCGGCGGAAGCGGCAGTGATGACAATGATGATCCGAGTCCTAGACCACCGCGTAAACCAGACGGTAACTCTAACGGCTCTCCGACACCGGTCAACGCGCCGAGCGCTGTTTCACCGGCTGAGAACACAAAGATTACTCCGCCAAACCCGGAATTCCCGGAGGCAAGTTCTGTAGCTGACGCACAGAACACAAGAAAACTCTCTGCCGGAAACCCGGCAACCGGTGACACCACGCACAGAGTCATCTGGACCATGTTGAGCGTTGGTTTCGGTGTTCTTTTCCTCGCATTGATCTTGTGGAAACGCAGATCGGACGGGGCGGAAGAGAAGTAAATTTCAGATCAGAACAGATGGCTTCCACCGTGCGGGAGAGATCCTGCAGGGTGGGAGCTTTTTTGTGGATGTTTTTTCATGTCAGATATTAACAAAAATGGCGACATATGGTAAAATGATAGCCAGTTGCGACTTACGATGACTCATCAAGAGTGTTGTTTTGCTATACAAAAACAACACTCTTTTATTTTTACCCGAGGCCTCAGGAAACCTCTTGAACTGCCTCTTAAAATTACAAACCGAAAATTAAAAAGAATCCTTGAAGAGGATTGTAAAAAATTCATAAACCGGCAAAGCAGTCGAAAGGCTGTGACGCAAAGCTATAGGGCCTGTAAAATGGCAGCCAGTTGCACTTTGAAGAGTATTGTAAAATGCGCTTTAGGTGCCTTTACAATACTCTTCTTGTTTGGATTTTTTTCATGAATCAATGAGGAGTTTTTTTTATGAAAAAGGTATCGTTTTAAAGCTTGCAATGTTTGTTGCAGCTTTTGCAATCAGCACATTTGCTCCGTCTATGACCGCAGCAGCAGCTTCCTATGATGATGAGTTCGTAGCTCTGATCAACCAGAAGCGTGCAGCAAATGGTCTTCAGCCGGTTTCTTTAAATAGCACTCTTGACAATGCAGCAGAGACAAGAGCAGAAGAGCTCACAGAGAAGCTTTCCTACCAGCGTCCGGATGGCCGCCGCGAATTCACAGTTCTCGATGACAACAATATCGCAGATGATTTTGTTGGTGAGTGCTACAGCGCAGGCCAGGCAACACCGAAGGAAGCTCTTGATAACATGATGCAGTATGACTTCTTCGAGAAGAAGGTCATGAGCGAAGACGCTAAGACAGTTGGCGTTGGTCACTACAACGGTGGTGAGTATGGCGATTACTGGGACGTTCTTTTTACAGCCCCGGCAGCAACAGATAGAGCAGAATTCGCACAGGAAGTACTTGATCTCGTAAACGTACAGCGTGCCAACAACGGCCTTAGCCCAGTCGTTCTTGGTGATGAGAAATTAAACGCAGCTGCTCAGCAGCGTGCCGTTGAGATCGCAACCGTTACTTCCCATACACGTCCAGATGGAACAAGCTGCTTTACAGTCCTCGATGACTTCAATGTAACGGATGAAGCTACAGGCGAGAACGCAGCATGGGGACAGGTAACTCCGGAAGAGGTCGTTAACGACTGGATGAATTCCGAAGGACACCGCGCAAACATTTTAAATCCAGACGCTCACAAGATGGGCTTTGGATACTACAGCGACAACAGCTCCGAGTGGGGCCGCCAGTGGATTCAGATCTTCACAGAGTAATCTGTTTTAGATAAAAAAATTTCTTCTTCATACATTTATATTTAAATTTTCTGCCAGCACCAGAAAAAACTCTTACCGCACGATCCCAGCAAATCGTGCGGTAATTTTTTACCCCTCCTTGACTTTCCAACGTCTGTTTGGTAAGATATATATCGTAGTTTTTCAAAGACTACATGTCCCAGTAGCTCAGTTGGATAGAGCACATGCCGTCTAAGAAGTAATCATAGTTAAAGCCGTGGAACTTAAAAAGGTGGTAACAAAGAGTCCGATTTGAACAATGGCATATAGAAATGTCGAAATAAGAAATCAGATGATTCATCACGAAAGTGATTGAGTTCATAAAGTTGGTTGCCGTGACCGAAAAGGCTGAAAAAGCCCGAAAATACGGCATTTGTTCCCATAGTTAAATGGATATAACAAGCGCCTCCTAAGGTTGCGTTACAACGGTCACCTCAAAAAAACTAAATAAGGGATTGCAGTTCGATTTTGATCGGGCTATAATCATATATCAGACACGTCCATATAGCTCAGCTGGATAGAGCACACGCCTCCTAAGGTTGTGCTCTACCAGCTGCCTTACGGGGAAAAGTGATCGTTGCCAGTCTCAATTTAATATAAGTCTCTGTAGCTCAGCAGGATAGAGCGTTCGCCTCCTAAGCGAAAGGCCGTGGGTTCGAATCCCGCCAGGGACGCCAGCAAACACGCCGAAAACCTTTGATTTATCAGGGTTTTCGGCTTTTCTTATTTTTGCGGCTTTGGTGGCTTTTTTGCAAAAAACCTTGGTTTGCTAACATTTGCTAACGAGATTTGGCCTTTTGCTAAGAAAGGCGGTAAGTCAGAGGTTCGATTTTTACCAAAGGAACTTGCAAACATTTGTTAGCAGAAATCAGAGGAAGTTGCAAACAAAATCGCGAATTTGCTAACATCGCTCAAAAATGCCTTCAGAACCTTGCTAACAAAAAAAGTGTTTGGTCACTGTGCAAAGTGGTTCAAACGAAGAAAACCTCTCACAAAGTGAGAGGCGTTCTTCTGAGGGAGGGACTTTATAAAGCCTTTGCCAGCTGCTTGAGCAGTGCGGCAGTTTCGGGATTTTTAAGCAGCTCCAGTATCTTCGCTGCATCACTTTCATCACTTTCAGTGACGGCAGTATCCGCAGTTTTAGGCTCTGTATCTTCAACAGGGTCAGGAGTCTTGGATGAGTAAAATGCTTCCTCCAATCGCTGAGCGTTTATGCAGCGATCCTCGTCGATGATGTGAGAGTAGACATCTGCAACCATTTTTACCTGAGCATGACCAGAGTCGCCCTGGACGGATTTCATATCGCCACCATTGAGTTTCAGCTTGTAGGTGATACTGGAGTGACGGAGAGAATGGAATACAACATGAGGCAGTCCGTTTTCTTTGATAAGTTTATTGAAAGCACGGTTAATCACCTGGCTTTCCATCGGACGGCCATTGCTGGAGCAAAAGACCAGGTTATTGTCGATGTATTCATCTCCAAACAGATCCATCAGCTCATCAATTTCTTTTTTTCTCTCTACCAGCATATAGGCAACTGTTTTCGGCAGGTACACGCGGCGAATACTGGTTTTGGTTTTAGGCTCTTTCAGGACCAGAGCAGTATGGGTACTGGCTATGCAAGGTGGAAACTTCTTAATAACACCTTTGTCGCTCAAATCGTCCAATGCACCTCGTGTAACCCGTTGCAGCTCTTTGTTGACGAATATATAAGCTGAACCATTTTCTATGCTCTGTGGTGCAATATCAATGCAGTCCCAGGTAAGGCCCAGCATTTCACCAATGCGTAAAGAGCAGGAGAACGCCAGATTTAAGGCAAGGGAGAGGATAGGATCATCACAGACTTCCATAGCCTTGCTCAGCGTTTCGGCAGTCCATATATCCCGTTCTTTATGTTCTTCTTTGGGAAGTGTCGCATTCAGGACAGGGTTACGGCTGATTAGTTCCCAACGCACCGCCTGATTAAAGGCACTGCGAAGTAGCTTGTGAATTTCTCTTACTGTATGCGGGGTCAGATATTCGCTTGTGGGTTTGCGGTTGTTGACGCTTACCGTTTTCACAGAGAGCAGATCACGGTAATACTTATCCATCATCCTTGGAGTGATGTCGGATAGTAACATATCTCCGATAATAGGAGTTATGTAGTTTCTCGCCAGACCACGGCGGCTTTCATATGTTGACATTGCCCAGGTATTTACACCATAGATGGACATATATTCATCGAGCAGATCGTTCAGGGTCTTTGCCGTAGGAATAAAGAAGGTTCCAGAGTCCTGCTCATACTCAATTTGCTTTTTTCGTTTTTTTGCTTCTGCATTTGTGCTGAAGGTTTCCCAACGCTGTCTGCGTTTTCCGTTTTCATCTGTGTAATCATACACCACAGAATATTTGCTTTTACGCTTCACGATAGATGCCATTTTCATTGCTCCTTTCTGAGATTTTCACATAATGAGTTTGCTTTTGATACCAGGCTTCAAAACTGCTGGTAATGATACGAATTCTTCGATCAATCAAGGTCGTCTCAAAATAGCCCCTTTTAACAAGGTCATAAGCTGTGCCAGATTTCAGCCCCAAAAGATCCGCCATTTCCGGAACTGACATCGTAGTATGCCTCCATTTCTCTCCGGGCGGTGTACCATCCACTTTTTTATAGTGGAACTGGCCGGCATACCAATCTTCAAAGCTATCCAGCATAACTCTCATTCGTCCGGCCGCTTGAATTGTTTTGAAATAGTTCTTTTTAACCAACCAGTAGGATTCTACTTTACCAAGCCCAAGCATTTTGCCCATCTCTGGTACAGACATACTGGTCTTTACTCTTTGTTTTTGCATGGCTTTTGCCTCCTCTATAAAGTTTTTCTTGCTATGGCCTCATTGTAAGAGAAAGCAGAAAAAAAGTTAAGGATGTCGATTTGGAGATCGGCATCCTTGACAAATCATTCATCTGCGTGATCCAGCCAGTCATCAAAGCTCTTTTTGGAAATGCGGATATGACCGCCGACTCTGACGCTGTGGAATACACCCTGTTTTACCAGATTATATGCTGTGGGACGACTGATACCCAGAATGTCCTGAATCTCATCGACCGTATAGGTTCTTTTGTCATAGCTGACAGGATTTTGTTCATTAAAGCGGTTCAATTCCGCAATTCTTGCTTCAAACATAAAAACGCCTCCTTTATCCGGTAAGTGGCCTTACGGAGCCTCCATTTCCTCCGGAATATGAATATCTAAACTAACTTGCAGAGCATCATCAATCGCTCTCATTTCTTCGCGAGATACGCGCCCAATGTACGATAAAACACGCCTTTTATCAATCGTTTTAATTTGCTCCAGCAGAACAACAGATTTCAGTCCAAGCTCTGGAACGCTCTCCAGTGCATAGTGTGTGGGCAGCTCCTTTTTCTTAATCCATTTACTGGTGAGTGGAGCTACGATCAAAGTGGGGCAGAAAAAATTCCCCACATTGTTTTGAAGAACCAGGACAGGACGGGTGCCGCCTTGCTCTGATCCAAAATAAGGGTTCAAATTGGCATAATATAAATCCCCACGCTTATAAATCCAATCTTCTTTCATGTTCATCCTCCTATGTTTTGAGATTTGATTATGTAAGAAGGAGGCTCTGCAAATTACAGAGTCTCCTTCAATTTAGCGCCTGTTTTATCCCTTACTTGTCCACGACACCCCAGGGATTTGGGTAATCATTAAGCCGCAGGTGGCTGGCCTGCTTCTCAGGAGTTTCACCTCCACTGTTAGAGCCCGGAGGAATCGACCACTCAGAGTC
>NZ_QWGO01000046.1:0-19273 GCF_003435535.1 Desulfotomaculum sp. OF05-3
ATTTGATGAAAAAGTCCTTGACAATTTGTCTCTGGCAAGACAGCTAAAAGCATACTGATTAGCTGCGGAGCCAGACTTGCCCCCTTTGACATTCCCCAGCTTCGGGAGATCATGTCCTATGACGAACTGGAGCTTGATAAGCTGGGGGATGAAAAATCAGCGCTGTTCTTCCTTATCAGCGACACGGACACCACCTACAACTTTTTGGTTGCCCTCGCTTTTTCGCAGATGTTCAACCTTCTGTGTGAACGGGCTGACAATACCTATGGCGGGCGTCTGCCCTACCATGTGCGGGTGCTGTGGGACGAGGCTGCCAACACCGGGCAGGTGCCGGGGCTGGAGAAAATTGTGGCTGTCATCCGTTCCCGTGAGATCAGCCTGACACTCTTTTATCAGGCTATGAGCCAGTGCAAGGCATTGTACAAGGACCATTCTGAAACCATCATGGGCAACATGGACAGTATCGTGTTCCTCGGAGGCCGGGAGGCTTCCACCCTAAAGGATATTTCGGAAAACTGGCTGGGCAAGGCCACCATCTCCATGCAGACCGAAGGCCGGAGCCGGGGGCAGTCTGAAAGTTACAGCCAGAATATGCAGCGGCTTGGCCGGGAGCTGATGACTACCAGCGAGATCACCACCATGCCCGGGGATAAATGTATCTTGCAGCTTCGGGGGCTCCCGCCCTTCCTGTCCCCGAAGTATGACTTGAAAAAGCACCCGAATTACAAGTACACAGCCGAATTTGATAAAAAGAAAAACGCCTTCCGCTTGGAAAGCCTGTTCCGCCACCGGCCATTGAGACTAAAGCCGGAGGACGAATACACGGTGTACGAAGTGGACGGCTCCGACACGGACGAAGAAGCTGACCTGTTGAACTTCGATGATCTGGACAGCGACGAGTTCGTGTAACTTCGGGCCATGATGACCCGAAGCGCCGCCGATGTGGGCGGCTTTTTTTGTACCCAAAACCATCAAACAAACAAAATGGAGGAACGTATATGGAATTTTTCAATCAGGCAATCGACATTCTTAAAATTCTGGTCATGGCTCTTGGCGCCGGTCTGGCGGTGTGGGGTGTCATCAACCTTCTGGAAGGTTACGGGTCGGACAACCCTGCGGCAAAATCACAGGGCATTAAGCAGCTCATGGCTGGCGGCGGTGTCGTTCTGATCGGCCTTCAGCTTATCCCTCTGCTGTCCGGTCTGTTCAGCTAAGTGTCACCCGTTGTCCCTTTTTCCAGAAGGAGCTGATGTATGGACTTTATCATCGACGCAATCGTTGAATGGCTGAAAGGTCTGCTCGTCGATGGTATCATGGGAAATCTGGACGGCCTTTTCGATAACGTCAATCAGAGCGTTGGCGAGATCGCCACACAGGTCGGCACGACCCCGGCGGACTGGAACGCCGGGGTCTTTTCCATGATACGACAGATCTCTGAAACTGCCATCCTGCCAATCGCCGGGGTCATCCTCACTTTTGTAATGACCTATGAGCTGATACAGATGCTCATAGAACGCAACAACCTCCATGAAGTTGACACATGGATGTTTTTTAAGTGGGTGTTCAAAACCTTTGTGGCTGTGATGATCCTGACGAATACCTTCAATATCGTGCTGGCGGTCTTTGATGTGAGCCAGCATGTGATACAGCAGTCAGCGGGCATTATCCAGAACGGGACAGAGATCACGCCGGATGTGCTGGACAGTCTACGGACAGAACTTGAAGCGATGGAGTTGGGTCCTCTGTTCGGACTCTGGCTACAATCCTTCCTGATCCAGCTTACCATGATTGCCTTAAATATCGTGATCTTCGTCATCGTATATGGCCGTATGACTGAAATCTATTTACTCACAAGTTTAGCGCCTATCCCGTTTGCCACAGTCCCCAACAGGGAAACCGGACACATGGGGCAGAACTATTTCCGCTCCCTCTTTGCGGTGGGCTTTCAAGGTCTGTTGATCTTAGTCTGTGTCGCAATCTATGCGGTGCTGATCCAGAGTATCGCCACCGACGGCGACCCCATCGGGGCGATCTGGGGCTGCGTGGGATATACGGTGCTGCTGTGTTTTACCTTATTCAAAACAGGCAGTCTTGCAAAATCCATCTTCGGCTGCCATTAAGAGACTTCGGGCCATGCTGACCCGAAGCGGAAAGGAGGATCATGCCGAAAGAAAAATTTTCGATAATCTATGCAGATCCACCGTGGCGGTATGAGCAGAAAAACAGGCAGGGATCAGCAGAGCTTCATTATCCCACTATGAGTATTGAAGAAATTTGTTCCCTTCCAGTGGCCGACTTGGCTGCAAAAGACAGCGTTTTGTTTCTGTGGGCAACATTCCCACAACTGCCGGAAGCCTTAAAGGTCATTAAAGCATGGGGCTTTTCTTATCGTTCTGTGGCTTTTGTATGGATAAAGAGGAACCGGCGCTCCTACTCATGGTTTTACGGTCTGGGGTATTGGACCAGAGGCAATGCAGAAATTTGTCTTTTAGCAGTAAAAGGACATCCGAAGCGTAAGTCTACCGGTGTTCACCAGCTTATTGTTTCCCCGATAGAGCGCCACAGTAAAAAGCCGGACGAGGCCAGGCGGAAAATTGTAGAACTGATGGGCGATATACCACGAGTGGAATTGTTCGCCAGAGAAAAAAAGCCCGGATGGGACGTGTGGGGAAACGAAGTTGAAAGCACTGTAAACTTGTAACAGCTTCGGGTCATGCTGACCCGAAGCGGAAAGGAGAAATCCATGCAGGAAAAAAATGCGGGCGGAACACCAGCTGCCCCTATAAAGCTGGATGTAAGCGTGCGGGTCATCGAACCTGTGAAAAACCTCATGGGCTTTGCCAGCGTGAAATTCAATGACTGCTTTGTGGTGGAAAATCTGAAAATCGTACAGGGCAGCAAGGGGCTCTTTCTTGGGATGCCCAGCCAGCCAGACGGCAAAGGCGGCTACCGGGATATGGCCTACCCTGTCACAAAGGAGTTCCGGGAACAGCTCAACACCGCTGTTCTGCAAGCCTATGAGGCAAAGCTGGAACAGATGGCGGAGCGTGGCTCTGTGGGGCGTGCATCCATCAGCGACCAGCTCAAAGCCGGAAAAGCGGCTGCCGAACAGGCAAAGGCAGAACGGCCTCCGAAGGAAAAGCCCAGCCGCAGCGCAGAGCGTTGACCTCGGGCCATGCTGGCCCGAAGCAGAAAGGAGGCGGGAACCATGCCACGCAAACGGACGGGCTATGACGCGGCCTGCTATTACGACGGAAAACTGCTGGGCCGCTGTACCAAAGCGGACAGCGATGCCTATACCCTGTTGATGAACGCCTGCGGCGGGGAGGCCGCCCGTGTCCTGCGGGAATACGCCTACTTTTCCCCGGAACTTCGCGCCATATTGGAAAAGGCGGCGCTCATGCAGGCGGACCGGAGCCGGACGGGCGGAATGTTCCATGCGCCGAAAAGTTCCCCGTGGGGTGATGTGCAGAGCTGTGAAACCCTCTGTCCAGGGGTGTTTCTGGTATCTACCGCCAGCCACGGCGGAACGATGGTGGCAAACGAGGTAGCCGCCGTCCTCTCCCCAGCAGCGAAAAAGTGCGGCTTCAAGGATAAGGGCTATATCTGCTATGAGGAGGACGCGCAGGAAAGTGTGGTGCTCCGGGAACTGTTGGACAAAAAGCTGTGGAACATACCTGACCGCATTAAGGACAAAGGGCAGTTTGAAGAAAACCTCAACCAGTCCATCCGGCAGTATAATCCCGAATACTGGCGGGCAAGGCAGAGCGGACGTAAGGCCGCCGAAGCCGCCCGCAGTACAGCCCCGGCCAAAGAGGCCGCAAGATGACCTCGGGCCATGCTGGCCCGAAGCAGTAAAGGAGGTGTACCCAAATGGCCTATGTGCCAGTACCAAAAGACCTTTCCAAAATTAAGACAAAGCTGGCCTTCAATCTGACGAAGCGCCAGCTTGTTTGTTTTTCCGGCGCAGCGGCGGTGGGGCTCCCGGCCTACCTGCTTTCCCGTGACAGTATCGGGAACAGCGCCGCCATGTTCCTAATGATCGGCCTCATGCTCCCGTTCTTCTTTCTGGCTATGTATGAGCGGGACGGCCTGCCATTGGAAAAAGTGCTGAAAAACATCATCCGCACCCGGTTCCTCTATCCCCGGGTGCGGCCTTACAAAACCGAAAACTTCTATGCGCTGCTTAGCGCCAGAAAGGAGGCGCAGCCGATTGCAAAACAGCAGAAGGGCCGGAAAGCCCGCAGGCAGAAAGCCTGAAAAGCAGGGCCTTACCGGCCTGTTCACAAAGGGAAAGAACATTCCCACCACCGCCCAGCAGACCCTCCCTTACCGGGAAATGTACCGGGATGGGGTGTGCCGGGTAACGGACCGCTATTACACCAAAACCATTGAATACGAGGACATCAACTACCAGCTCGCACAGTCCGAAGATCAGGCGGCCATCTTTGACGGGTGGAGCGCCTGCCTCAACTACTTTGACAGCAGCCTTCCGTTCCAGCTTTCCTTCCTCAACCACCGAAGCCGCCCGGGCAGCCGGTACAGCGTGAACATCCCCATGCAGGATGACGATTACAACAGCGTCCGGTGTGAGTATGTGGAAATGCTGGAAAACCAGATCGCCAAAAGCAACAACGGCATTGTCCGCACAAAGCTCCTGACCTTCGGCGTGAACGTGGACGACCTTTCCACCGCCAGGGCAAGGCTGGAACGTGTAGAGGCGGACATTTGCGGGAACTTCAAAAAGCTGGGCGTCAAGTGCCGCTCCCTTTCAGGGCTGGAACGGCTGGAGCTTCTTCACGGGCAGCTCCACCCCGGCAGCGGCTCCCCCTTCCGGTTTTCATGGGATATGATCCCCAAAACCGGGCTTTCCACCAAAGACTTTATCGCCCCGGACAGTTTCGATTTTCGTTTCAGCCGACTGTTCCGGGTGGGGACGACTTGGGGCGCTGCCTCCTACTTGCAGATTTTGGCCTCGGAGCTCTCGGACAAGCTGCTGGCGGAGCTTTTGGAAATGGATGCGGAAATGACCATCACCCTCCATATCCAGACCGTTGATCAGGCCGCCGCCGTAAAATCCATCAAGGCCAAAGTCTCCGACATTGACAAGATGAAGGTGGAGGAACAAAAGAAGGCAGCCCGGTCAGGGTACGACATGGACATACTTCCGCCCGACCTCGTAACATACAGCAACGACGCAAAGACCCTTCTGGAAGATTTACAGAGCCGGAATGAAAGAATGTTCCTGCTGACCTTCCTTGTGGTAAACATGGCTCCGACCCGCCGGGAGCTGGACAATGACCTGTTCACGGTGTCCGGTATCGTCCAGAAATACAACTGCACCTTGAAGCGGCTGGACTTCCAGCAGGAGGACGGTTTTCTTTCCAGCCTTCCGCTGGGCCATAACGGCATTGAGATCAAGCGCGGCATGACGACCAGCTCCACGGCCATTTTCGTTCCCTTTATGACGCAGGAGCTCCGCATGGATGGCGAAGCCGTCTATTACGGGCTCAACGCACTTTCCCATAACGTCATCATGGCGAACCGGAAAAAGCTCAAAAACCCCAACGGCCTGTTCCTCGGCGTGCCTGGCTCCGGCAAATCCTTTGCCGCAAAGCGGGAGCTTGTGAATGTGTTCCTTGCCACAAAAGACCGCATTATCGTGGTGGACCCGATGGGCGAATATTCGCCCCTTATCAGGCGGCTGGGCGGACAGGTCATCGAGATCGCCCCGGACAGCCCCCACCACATCAATCCGATGGACATTGATTTGAGCTTCGACGAGGAAAACCCGATGGCGCTGAAAGCCGACTTTATCCTGTCGCTGATGGAGCTGATCGTTGGCGGCAAGGACGGCTTGCAGCCGGTGGAGCGTACCGTCATTGACCGCTGTGTGCGCCAGATGTACCGGGAACACTTGCAGGACCCGGAAACAAGCAAAATGCCGACCCTCCAAACCCTGTATGACCTGCTCTGTTCCCAGCCGGAGGGCGAGGCGGTGCGGCTGGCGACGGCTCTTGAAATCTATGTGTCCGGTTCCCTTAACGTGTTCAACCATGAAACCAACGTGGACTTAAACCGCCGTCTGGTATGCCTTGACTTAAAAAAGCTGGGAGCCGGGCTTCGGACGATTGCCATGCTCATTATGCAGGACTTGGTAAACTCGCAGGTGTCCATGAATTTCCTCCGCGGTATCGCTACATGGTGCTACTTTGACGAATTTCATGTGCTGCTCCGTGACCGTCTGACGGCAAGCTATTGTGTAGCGATCTGGAAAATGCTGCGGAAAAAAGGGTGCGTTCCGAGTGCTTTAACGCAGAACGTAAAGGATTTTCTGGCAAGCCCGGAGATCGAGAACATCTTTGAAAACTCGGACTTCCTTGTGCTGCTCTCGCAGGCACAGGGGGACCGGCAGATTTTAGCCAAACAGCTTGGGATCAGCCCCCACCAGCTTTCCTATGTGACCCATACCAATTCCGGCGAAGGGCTGCTGTTCTTCGGGAACACCACCATCCCGTTTGTTGACCGCTTCCCGCAGAACACCGAGCTGTACGCCATTATGACCACCCGCCCGGAGGACAAAAAACAGGAAATGAACCGGGCATAACACACTTCGGGCCATGCTGGCCCGAGGTTTGGAAAGGAGGGATACATCATCGGAAAGAAACCGGACAAACGGAGTTTTCAAAGGCCGGGGCCGACGGAGGATACCGGGGGCAATCGCCCCGGACCGGCGGAACGGGAAGGGCCTTCCCCTGCACCATCCCGACGCCTGCGGTTTGAGGACGAGGATACCGGGCAGGACAGCCCTTCGGGCCACGATGGCCCGAAGTCCAAAAGCGGCAAGTTTCAAGAGGACAGCCGCAAAAGCCGTCCCTCTGACCGCATGAGGCAGGAGGATGAAGCGGGCGGGCCGCAGGATACCAGCAAGGCACAGGAGCCGGAGGGCTCCGCAGAGAATGCCGGGAGCAAAAAGGACAAGTACCAGAAAGCACAGGCAAAAGCGGAACACGCCGGGAAAAAGCTGGGAAAGGCTCGGGAGAAACTGGACAAGACCGAGGCAAAACGGGCAGCGAAGAAACCGCCGGGGCTTGCAAAAAAGGCAGTCCGGGGAGCCCGTACAGAAGCATGGTTCTATGTCCACAACAAGATCCACGAAGTCGAGCATGAAAATGTGGGTGTGGAAGGAGCCCATAAGTCGGAACTTGTGGCCGAGGCCGGAGCCCGGAAACTGACCCGGTATGCCAAACGCCGCTGGCAGGAACACCCGGCCCGGAAGGTGGCAAAGTGGGAACGGAAGGACATAAAAGCCCGGGCCAATATGGATTTTCAGAAGATGGCCTCCGAGCACCCGGAGCTTGCCAGCAATCCGCTTTCCCGTGTGCAGCAGAAATGGAAACTGAAACGCCGGTATTCCAAAGAAGCAAAGGCGGCTGCAAAACAGGGCGCAAAGGCCGCAAAGAAAACCGCTGCCGCTTCGGGAACTGCGACCCGGCGGGCGGCGCAGTTTGTGACCCGTCATCCCGTGGCGGTGCTGGTCCTGCTCCTGCTGTTGCTGCTCTGTTTTCTTGTGTCGGCGGTAAGCTCCATCTTCCCCACGCTTGGCAGCGGCCTTGCCAATGCGTTATCCGGCACCTCCTACGCCTCGGAGGATACGGACCTGCTGGGCGTAGACGAGGACTACACGGCGCTGGAAAACGAGCTGGCGCAGACGGTGGCAAACATCGAAAGCACCCATCCCGGCTATGACGAGTACCGCTATTCCGTGGACGAGATCGGCCATAACCCCTATGAGCTGGCGTCCTATCTCTCGGCAAAGTACCATGTGTATTTCCGGGAACAGGTGCAGGACGAGCTGCGGGAGATCTTTGAGGCACAGTATGAACTGACCTTGACGGAGGAAGTCGAGATACGCTACCGCACCGAAACCAGCACCGACCCGGAGACAGGGGAAACCACCACCGAGGAAGTCCCCTATGAGTATTACATCTTAAATGTGACCCTCACAAACAAGACGCTGCCTGCCGTGATCCTGCCGAGGCTTAACGAACAGCAGCGGGAAATCTACACCGTTATGCAGCAGCTCAAAGGCAACAAGCCCTATCTGTGGGAAGGGATTTACAACGGCGGCGAAGATACCGGCCCCAGCTATGAGATACCCGGCGAGGCGCTGGATGACCCGGCTTTTGCGGCGCTCATGGAAGAAGCCACAAAGTATATCGGCTGGCCCTATGTGTGGGGCGGCTCCAGCCCGTCCACCTCCTTTGACTGTTCGGGCTTTGTCTGCTGGGTGTACACGGCCAGCGGCGTCCACAACCTGCCCCGTACCACGGCGCAGGGCATTTACAACCAGTGCGCTATCATTTCTCCCTCCGAGGCAAAGCCCGGCGACATTATCTTTTTCACGGGAACCTATGACAGCCCCGGCCCTGTGTCCCATGTGGGGATTTATGTGGGCGACGGGATGATGCTTCATTGTGGTTCGCCCATCCAATACGCAAACATCAATTCAAGCTACTGGCAGACACATTTCTATGCCTTCGGGCGTTTGTGAGCCAGAGGAAAGGAGTCCTTGCATGAACAAGATCGACAAGCTCGATAAGGAACTGGAAAAAGCCCGGGAGAAGGCAGCCGAGTGGCAGGCCAAAATCCGGGAGCTGGAAAAGCAGAAACAGGAGGAAGAAAACAGCCAGATCGTGCAGGCGGTGCGCTCGCTCAAACTGACCCCCGCCCAGCTTATGGCTTTTTTGAATGACCCCAAAAACAGCCTTACCGCTTCGGGCCATACTGACCCGAAGCCGGAGGCACCCGAAAAGGAGGACACAGCCCATGAAGAAAACTAAATACCGCAGGCTGGCGGCGATGGCTGCCAGCCTTTTGTGTTGCCTGATCTTTACGGTCCCGGCCTACGCCCAGAGCAGCGAGCCGCAGCCGGAGACAGCTCCCGCCCCGGTGGAAACCGAAGCGGAGCCGGAAACCCAGAACCCCTTTACCCCGGACGGGACGGGAACCGTGGTGGACAACGCCACCGACGAGGACGGTAAAGAGTTCTACACCATCACCACCGCAGACGAGAGCGTGTTTTATCTGGTGATCGACAAACAGAAAACCAGCGAGAACGTCTATTTCCTCAATACCGTTACCACAGACGACCTTCTGCCTCTTGCCGAACAGGGTAAGGAACCGCCCCAAGAAGTGACCCCGGAGCCAGAGCCAAAGCCCACCGAACCTGTGGAGGAAGTACCGGAACCCGAGCCGGAGAAAAAGGACAGCCCCCTTCTCTCTCTGCTCCTGATCGGTGCGGTGGTGCTGGCCGGCGGTGGGATTGGTTACTATTTCAAGATTTACAAGCCGAAGCATGAGGCCCCGGATTTGGAGGATGATTACTGCGAATATGAGGACGGGGAGCTGGAGGAGATCGCAGAGGAACCCGAGGACGAAGATACCCCGCCGTGGGAGGAAGATACGGAGGAATGAGAATGAATTTTACAAGCAGCCCTTTTGAACGAATGATGAAGGAAGTACCGCACCCCGGCTGGGACAATGACGATCCTTGTAAGGGATGCCGTTACTACAAGGAGTGCAAAGGAAAGAAAAAACAGTGCCGGAAGAAGTTCCGGGCGCTGATCGTGGAGCCCCGCCCTTCGGGCCATCGTGGCCCGAAGTCATAAATGGACGCCCGGGAGCTGACCCGTGACGAGAAGAAGAAAATCCGCACTCTGGTCACGGGGATGTGCGCCAACTATGACCGGGAAAGCGGCCTGTGCCTTCCTCTTGACTGTGCCTGCTATATGCTGCACAAGTGCTGGACAGGGGCGTACTGCCGTTATTTCCGTGAGGCTGTCCTGCCTCTTAACCCGGAGCTTCAAGCGTCGCTGACAACGGAAGGCATCTCCCCGGAGCTGCGGGCCTGTGCGGTCTGCGGAAAGGCGTTTTTGCCCGAGGGGCGTCAAGCCTACTGTTCCGACGCCTGCAAGGCCGAAGGGAACCGCCGGAAAAGCCGGGAACGCATGAGGAAAATGCGGGAGAAAAGGCCGGGCGGCTGTTACGATTTGCCGCCTCCAAAGGCTTGACATTCCGGGCTTTTTTGAGGGTGTTTCCGGGGTGGGAATATCTTATTACATTCCTCCCCGGTCTGCCCTCTTATTTCGTAACATCCAGCACTTCGGGTCATGTTGGCCCGAGGCACAGAAAGGAGGGATCTCTTGGAGACAGTACAAGGATATGTGATTTTGAAAGCTGCCACCTTTGAAACTGGACACGGCTTTGCGCTTGGGCATAATCCGGGAGCGCCGAGCCCCTTTGTGACCTGGCAGTTTACCGAGGGGGAAAACGGCCATCGGGATTACTACTGGGGCCGCTATGGAAACAGCCAGGCATGGGCGCAGCGGGATTTTGACCGCCGGGTGGACGATTATCAGCAGCTTTACCATGCGGCGGTCAAGCATACCGAGCTGGGACCGGAAGGCGTTTACCGCTATTATTCCACCCAGCGGCCCGTGGACATAGGAACTTACCCGAAGCCGCCGGATAACCAGCCTCTTTCCATTGTCAACTACGACGATGACAGGCGGCGTCCTGTGGCAGACGGCAGGCTGATGGCATGGGGCGAACTGACCTACACAAAGCCGCTGACCGAAAAGCAAATGGAGGATTATGAACTGAAACCAGCACCGGGCAATCCTGACCGGGTGCGCTCATCCATTACCGCCCGGCTCAAAGAAGGAACCAGAGGGCAGGAACCCCCGAAGGAGCCCGGCCAGAAGCGGAGCCATAAAAACCATGAGGAACGATAAAGGAGGATCGCCATGCACGAAAAAGACAACTATCTGAAAACCGCCGAGCTCTCCACGGAGCAGAACTGCAACATGATTGACGGCGTACCCAACAACACGCCCATCCAACCCACGCCCCCGGAGCTGGACGCAAAACCGCTGGATAAGGTAAAGGAACCCAAAAAGCGCCGGAAAGGCCGGGAGCTGGAACGATGATGGAGAACCGCAAGCGGAATGTCCATCTGCACGTCATGGTAACGCCGGACGAGCTGGCAGCCATCCATGAACGGATGGCCGAGGCGGGCATTTCCAACGCCGGGGCCTATGTACGGAAAATGGCTCTGAACGGGTATATCCTGCACATCGACCTTGCGCCCGTAAAAGAATTGATCTCTCTGCAACGGCGCTGTTCCAACAATCTCAATCAGGTCGCCGTACACGCACACACCTATGGCGTGTACCCGGAGGAAATCGACGGATTGAAGCGGGACTATGAAAAGCTGTGGGGCGAGGTGTCAAAAGTGCTGCGGGAGCTTTCCGAGCTGGTGGCAAAGTAAGACGAGGGCGGCAGGCTTCCGTTGTGGGGCTTGCCGCCCTGCTCTTTTTTTACCACTTCGGGCCAGCATGACCCGAAGCCCGTCATAAAAAATTCAGATTTTCAAGATTGTAGAACCAGCTCTATAATGATATAATAATTCAAGAAGGGAGGCTGATACCATGCTGAAAATGGTTATTCGCATGAATGATGATAAAATCACAGCCGAAAATAAGTACCGGCTGGATGGCATTTACAACACAATCAATCATACATTCCAAACCGTGGGCCTTCCCCGTATGGAGGATGGTTCCGGCGCTTTGGTATTCCGTGACTGCGGCAGAGCGAGGGATTTTAGTCTGTTCGGCCGGATCGTCAATACCTTGAAGCGGCAGACATGGTTCATGGATAATGTTTCTGTGTGGCGTCTTTGTGACAGTGACGATTCTGACAGTCCAGATGATTTCAATGAAGAAGATCTGTTGACCCACTATCAGGAAAAAACAGCAATGAGGGCTTGAGTTTTGGAGAGAAAATATTTCAAAGCCTTAAATTTTGATCTGGACACCCATCAATTAAAAGAGCATTACCCCGGAGCCAATTACCGGCAGGCGTATGACGACTTGCGCCGGTTCTTCAAACGGCATCGTTTTTCTCACCGTCAAGGCTCCGGCTACATATCGGATGATAAGCTGGCAACTGCTGATATATACGACTTGATGGATGAATTAAGCAGACAGTTTCCGTGGATTGGAATATGCGTGAATAAAATTGATGTGACCAACGTGGGACGGCAGCACGATTTGACAGAGCTCTTGAAACCAGCAGAGGATATTGTTATCGACACTTCGCTGCTGACAGTTCCCGATTGCCCGCAGCAGGAAACAGAATAGCAGAAATTTGGCAGGACATGAATGTGTCCTGCTTTTTCTGTTTTCGGGCCATCATGGCCCGAAGGTTTGGGACAGGATTCACTAATCTTTCGCAACATTTATGTCCCCGGGCAGGCATGATAAAATAGAGGTAGGAAGGATAGATAAAGGAGGTTTTGGAGATGAAGATACTGCTGAAAATATTGGTTGCTCCCTTTGCTTTAGCGTTGTCCCTTCTGGCGGCTCTGCTGGTATTCCTGTTTGATATTTGTGCCGTCCTGCTGACGATTGCCTCTGTGATTCTGGTGGTGCTGGGTGTCGCTCTCTTTTTCACGCCGACGCCCATAGGCGGGATTGTATTTCTGTTTCTCGCTTTCCTTCTTTCGCCGTATGGACTGCAAGCGGCGGCGGGCTCCCTTCTTTGGGCGCTGGACGGAGGCAAATCCGCTCTGTACCGGTTTCTGGCAAGTTAAACAGCCTCGGGCCATGTTGGCCCGAAGTCGGGGCGGTCTGGATGGGCCGCCCTTTTCTCATGGAAAGGAGGGATGATTTCTGGCTACCACAACTTTGTTGCAGCGCCATGCGGGCGAAGGCGAAACGATTGCCGAGGCAATCCGGGATTGTCTGGACTATGGCAAGGACCCGGAGAAAACAGAAAGAGGAAAGTATATCTCCGCTTATGAATGTGATCCGGCCACCGTGGCGGACGAGTTCCTTTTGGCAAAAGCCAGCTATGCCGCTATGACGGGCCGGGAACAGAAAAAAGAAAATGATGTGCTGTGCTATCAGATACGACAATCCTTCTATCCGGGCGAGATCACCCCGAAGGAGGCGAACCGTATCGGCTATGAGCTGGCTATGCGCTGGACAAAGGGGCGGCACGCTTTTATCGTTACCACGCACACCGATAAGCAGCACATCCATTGTCACATTTATTACAACTCCACCACCCTTGACTGCACCCGGAAATTCCGAAACTTTTGGGGCTCCAGCTTCGCCCTCCGGCGGCTCTCTGACAGGCTGTGCCTTGAAAACGGGCTGTCCATTGTAGAGAACCCGAAGCCCCGGAGCAAGGGCAAGTATCGGAATTATGGAGAATGGCAGAAAGAACGAAAAGGGCCGCTTTCCTATCAGGACAGACTGCGCCTTGCCATTGATACTGCGCTGGCGGAACGCCCCGCTGATCTGGACGAATTTCTCAATCTGATGAAGCGGGCCGGATATGAGGTCAAGACGGTTCGGGGCGGCGGTATCAGTTTCCGGCTGACCGGGCAGGGACAGGAACGCTTTACCCGTCTGCGGGCTTCCACGCTGGGAGACGGCTACGACTTGCAAGATGTTCTGTCTGCCATTGAGGGCAAAGAAAAACGCCCCGGGCGCTCGGAACGGAAAATCAGTCTGGCGGTGGATATTCAAGCAAAGCTGGCTGCCGGTAAGGGGCCTGGATATGAACGCTGGGCGAAGGTATTTAACATTAAGCAGATGGCCGCCGCTCTTGCCTATATACAGGACAATAACCTGACCGATTATGAGCAGTTGGCGCAGAAAGCCACCGAGGCGGCAGACCGTTTCCATGCTATTTCCGAGCAGGTCAAGCAGACGGAACAGGCTATGAAAACCAATGCCGGGCTAAAGGCTGCAACGGTTCAGTATGCCAAAACCCGCCCAGTCTTTGAGCAGTATAAGGCGACGAAGTACAGCAGGAAATTCCTTGCGGAGCATGAGGCCGACCTTGAACTGTACCGGGTTGCACAAGCGGAAATGCGCTCTCTGCTGGGCGGGGCAAAGCTCCCCAAAATGGATGTGCTGAAGGAAGAAGGCCGTAAGCTCACAGCAAAGAAAAAACAGCTCTATGGAGAATACCAGAAGGCACGACGGGATATGCAGGAGATCGTCACAATCAAGGCGAACATTGACACTCTGATGGGCTACACCGAGCCGGGAAGAAAGCAGGAAAAGGAGCGTTAAGGTTATGAAAATAAGGAGCAAAGCGACGCTGACACTTCGGGCCATGTTGGCCCGAAGATATGGGTTTGGGGCGAGCCCCAACAAGCAGCCTTTGTGCCACTTGTGGCCACAGAGGCATTGCTTGCCATTTAGCTATTTAGCAATATACTGCAAAAAAGATTATTGAGTTTATACAACATCTATTGTTTTACGCAATACCTCCTTAAAATATCTATATTAAGAAAATTCGCCACAAATTTTCGGTGATTTATCAATCGCTTTTCGAGTTTTTATATGTTTATGCAAAAAGAATGATATTTTTTTTATATCAACAAGTTCTCTTTCTTTTTATCGTTTTAACTCAAACATCAAAACACAAAACTTGAATACCCGGTTTTTATATCAGAAAAATATACGATATATGTTGATAATTAACAATTTATTAAGTTTTATTTACCATTTTTAGATTATATTGCATATATAGGGATTCTGTGGTATACTACAGTTAGTTATAAAAAGCTCATAACCGATTAGTAAAGGGAGGGATACCATTGGGGCTATAGAGGAGGAGAATTTGAGAGAATAGTGCCTTACATAATGGTGGGCGCTAAAAAATCTGAGTTTGTTACTATGGTAAAGTCTCAAGGAGGTCATTTATGAAGAAAGGTTTGAAAAAGGCATTGGGTCTGTTGGTAGCGCTGAGTCTCATGGTAGTTGGTAGCGCATTTAGTGCTCTTGCTGCTGATTCTCCAGAACAGAGACAAACATTCAGTGTCGATCTGAATAATTTTGACGAAAGCCAGCCCTATTCGGAAACATTACATTTCGAGAAGGACGGTCAGCCGGTAACAGTGACACTTAGCTATACGCCTCCTTTAACTCGTGATCCTGCTACTGAAGGAACGTGGAAATCGGATGCATTTTGGGGTGTCGCAGGTATGGATTACAGATTTGACTTATCAAAGAGTGGTAGCCAGTGGAAAATTTCTAATGCACGTGATTTAAATACCTACTGTGTTGGCGGAACGGTTGAAGATGAAAGTTTAGCCATTGGCCGTGCAACATCTACCTCAAGCAAAGCGGCCGAAGTGACTGGCTCTATGAGAGCAAATGTAGTCGGCGGAGTAGGAACACTTTCTTTCGCTTTAAGAACGGAAGTTTTTAATGGAGAAGTTTCTACCGTATTAAATTAAGAATAATATAAGTAGAGTCCTATTCAAAAAGGTGTTGATGTAAATATGTCGGCAATGTCTATATTTTTTCTAGTTGTATGCTCCGTCCTTGGACTTGGTGTTTTATACTGTATAGCTCGAATTATAGGATGGCTATTCAATCAGATAAAAAATAATGCTGATTAAGTGAAAGCAATTATACAATTTAAAAGGGTTGTTGCAAAGAGAAAAGTAATGTTCTGTATATGGTAGATTTAATAATTGACATATACTATATATAGTAAATTGAGTCTGTTTTGTAACAACCTTTTTAAAAGAAAATTTTTAGTAACAATTAGATAGAGTAGAGGTACGTTAACCATTAACATATCCTCTACTCTATTTTTTTATTTTTGCCTCCTATCTACGACAAATTTTGCAAAAAATACATTATATGATAATAAAAGAACTACGAGATTTTTACGCGGAGGTTGCTAATAACATGAGTTAGATTATTGAGAAAAAATAGATGAAGCAACGCCCCTTTTGCTTTACCTCCTCCTAGATGGGAGGAGTTTTATTCCAATTTAAACTTTTTTAAGGCTCAAACAAGCTGTTATTTGTTTGAGCTTTTTTTATGTTCGACACCTTATTTCAGGATTTGCTATCGAAACAGAGCCAGTCTTGAGATAAGCTGTCGAGGCTTTTTTAGAACGAGTAGCCATCTTTACTATTTTATAGATTTTTCACTGTTATTTTTTGAAAATTTCAGAAATTTCAGCCTACATATACGCTCCCCGCCGCTTCTGTTTTGTTGTCCATCCATCACAAAACAAAGCGGAGGTTCAATATGGCTATTATAAATTTACGGGACTATTACCCTTTTTATACGTCAGACTACTTTATGGAAGTACCAGAAGATGTTGTTGAAATGTTCAAGGAGTTTGACCGGAAGGAAGCCGCTTACCGTCTGCGTACATACCGGCACAAAGCCTATTACTCCCTGGATCGGAATGATGGAATTGAGCATGAGGCGCTTTTCGTTGCGTTCTCTCCCTATGAACTGTATGAGCGTAAAGTGACGATACAAGAACTCTATACCGCCATCTCACGACTGCCCGACAAACAGGCAAAGCGCATTTACGCTCATTTCATTCTCGGCTTGACGAAACAAGACATTGCCCGGGCCGAGGGTGTGGATGAAAAGGTCGTGCGGCTCGCCATTGAGCGCGGCCTTCGGAACTTGGAAAAAATTTTAAAAAAATTTTTATAAGGTGTACCGATTTCGCCTCAAAAATGAAATGGCTTATGAGAGGCAGTCAAAGCCTCGGGCCACATTGGCCCGAAGCGGGACACGCCTCACGCAGATTGAAAACTGAATAAAAGATAGACGGATACGAAGGGTGCTTGTGTCCAGTGACAGGCCCGCCATGACCTCTATTTTTACACTAGAGAGAGCGACCAGGCCCATGCCGTAGGCAGACTGTGGCAGGTCTGCCGGACAAAACACAAAACCCGGATACTTGCGATTAGTCACAATCCGAGCGTGCAGCGGTGTTGCGAACCGTGAGCCGTCGCAGGTAATGAGATCGCCTTGCCATCAGAATGGGGAGAGCTGAAATGCTATGGGACAAAAAGCCAACTGTCCGTCCGGTCTATCTGAAAAAACTTTCTAACCTGTGGGGCCCTTCCTCTATTACTGTCTGATGATAGGGCAACCGTTCTGGCTGGGCCCCATATTTTTCTATGAACAGGAGAATTTTATGAAGGAAAATATATCTAGTCCAGAATTAACGCTGAATATATGGAGTAATGACGCCTGCCGGGGCTATGTGATTATGGCCATGCAGGACTGTGGATTCACCCATAAAGATATTAGCCGTGTAGTAAATCAGCTTTATGGAGTGTTTGACTTATACACACTCAACGAGGCTGAACAGAAATATTATAACGGCGATTATTAGCTTCGGGCCAACGTGGCCCGAGGCTGGGGAAAGCTCAAAGGGCAGTTCCTTCCAGGGAGCCGCTTTTTTAGGTTTCCCCAGCAGACAAGAGGGAAGCTGGCCGCTGTTCATCCGTACTGAAAAGTGGAGGTTTTCGATGGTTCAATCTGTTACATACCAAAGCGAAAAACAATCCGTATATTTTCAAGGGAAACTTATCGTATTGGAAAATCTAATTCCGGTACTATCCCCGGATGAAAAGAACAAGCGAAAAAGAGAAATCGAAAATCACTTATATGATGTGTTCAGTAAATACACGGACAGATTTTACTAATCAACCGCAACATTGTTGTCCGGGGCTGCCTATGGTATAATATAATTGTAAGGTTGGTAGCTCCATTCCATACGGAAGGAGCCCAATATGGACATTATCAGAGAAGATTGTATATACGCGAGACAGTCGGTAGACCGTAAGGACAGTATCAGCATTGAAAGCCAGATTGATTTTTGTAAGTATGAGCTGAAAGGCGGAAGCTGTAAAGTATTCAAGGATAAAGGCTATTCCGGGAAGAATACGGACAGGCCGGAGTTTCAAAAGCTGTTAGGAGAAATCCGAAAGGGCCGGGTGCGGCGGGTAATCGTTTATAAGCTGGACAGAATCAGCCGTTCCATTCTGGACTTTGCAAACATGATGGAGCTGTTCCAGGAATATGACGTGGAGTTTGTTTCGTCCACAGAAAAGTTCGACACCTCAACCCCAATGGGGCGGGCCATGCTGAATATTTGTATCGTATTCGCACAGCTTGAACGTGAGACAATCCAGAAACGCGTCACGGACGCTTACTACTCCCGGTGCCTGAAAGGTTTTCACATGAGCGGACAGGCCCCCTATGGTTATCAGTTGGAGCCGACAGTGGTTGAAGGTATCCGCACAAAAAAGATGGTGGCAGACCCCGAAACTTCCCAATATGTAAAGCTCATGTTTGAAATGTATTCCGAGCCGGAAACGTCTTTTGGTGACATTACACGGTACTTTGAGGAACAGAACATCAAAGTTTACGGTAAATCGCTATTCCGTACCTTTATTTCACAGCTTTTAAGAAATCCTGTTTACGCACAAGCAGATTTAGAACTCTACGAATTTTTTAAAAGCCAGGGGGCGGCTATTGTCAATGACGCTTCCGATTTTGCCGGAACCAATGGCTGTTATCTCTATCAGGGCCGGGACGTGAAGGAGGATAAAGACAGGAGCCTGAAAGACCAGATACTTGTAATCGCTCCACATGAAGCGCTCATACCGTCTGATGTATGGCTGAAATGCAGGAAGAAGCTAATGACAAATAAGAGTTTTCAACAAGGACGTAAGCCGAAAAATACATGGCTTGCCGGAAAAGTTAAATGCGGGTGTTGCGGATATGCCTTAAAGGCAACACACGTTCCGAACAGCGAAGGCTATTTTCGCTGTAGTAAACGGACTGAAAATAAAGGCTGCCCGGGCTGTGGTAAAATCCGTAAATCTGAATTTGAGGAATTTATTTTCAGTGCTATGCGGGCGAGATTTAAAAATTTTCAAGTCCGCCATAGCCGGGAGGAAAAAGTCAATCCCAAACTGACCGCCCATCAAATTGAACTGGCGCAAGTTGAAGCCGAGATTGAAAAACTACTTGATACGCTAACCGGAGCCAACGCAACACTTCTTGCCTATGCTAACAAAAAAATTGAAGAACTGGACACTCGCCGCCAGACCATTTCAAAGGAGATTGCGGAAATGTCCATTGAAACAATGTCACCCCAAAAGGAGCAGGAACTCTCTTATTACCTCGACCATTGGGACAGCATTGAATTTGACGACAAAAGGAAAGCCGTTGACGGCCTGATTATTTCAATCAGCGCAACTAGCGACCACGTTCAAGTAGAGTGGAAAATCTAAGCTCTAACTTCTGGATTATCCCACTCTACTTACTTTCAAATCTATCTTTTCTTTTTAATCTTGTTTGTACCCCTTGTACACCGTTGCTTGAGTGCAAAAAGACAGATCGTTTGTTCCTGC
>NZ_QWGO01000047.1:0-18942 GCF_003435535.1 Desulfotomaculum sp. OF05-3
ACGTTTTATTTGAAATAGCACAATAGGTTAAATTAAGAGAGAGGGGAGCCGTCATGGATTCTATCAATTATAACGCATCAGGAACAGTCTTTGATATACAGAGATTTTCCCTCCACGATGGCCCGGGGATCAGGACGATCGTATTTTTGAAAGGCTGTCCCCTTTCCTGTAAATGGTGCAGCAATCCTGAATCACAGAACATGAAGCCGGTGATCATGTATAAGAAAAATGAGTGTCTTCACTGCGGGCGTTGCATCAACGCCTGCAGCAGAAAGGCAATCAGTTTTGAAAACAAAACCTTTATTGACCGGAGTATCTGCACCGGCTGCGGAGAATGTGCCAATGCCTGCCCGGCAGGAGCGTTGGTTGTGAAGGGCAAGACGATGACGGTTCAGCAGCTGATCAGGGAGCTGAAAAAGGACGCTACCACTTACAGACGTTCGGGAGGAGGAATCACTCTTTCAGGAGGAGAGCCTCTCGTACAGTATGAATTTGCCGCAGAGCTTCTGAGAGCATGCAAAGCGCAGGGTTGGGATACAGCAATTGAAACGACAGGCGCAGGCATCACGGAAGCAGTTGAAAAGGTAATTCCTTATGTGGATACAGTCCTTCTTGACATTAAGCACCTTGATACAGAGAAGCACAAAAAGTTTACAGGAATTGGAAATGAACAGATTTTAAAGAATGCAGCCAGAATCAGTCAGATCTCGAGTACAGTAGTTCGTGTTCCGGTTATTCCGGGCTTCAACTACTCGGAAGAAGAAATCAGAGCGATTACAGAGTTTGCAAAAACGCTGCGGGGTATGAGGACTATTCATCTGCTCCCGTATCATACCTTTGGCGAAAATAAATATGATCTGCTGGGACGTGATTATGCACTGGCAGACATTAAACCTCTGAAACCTGAGGAACTGGAGCATCTGAAAACCATGGTGGAACGGGAAGGTTTCCAGTGCATCATAGGCGGTTAATAACAGAATTAAAATGGAGGGATCAGAATGGATCAGCAGTTAATTGAAAAAGTTATGAGACAGGTATCTGATGAGCTTGGAATTAAAACAGAAGAGTGTAAAGCTGAGAGTGCTCCGGCAGAGTGCGCATCTCAGAATATCGGCATGACTGAGTTCGTAGGAACAGCCATGGGCGATACCATCGGACTTGTGATCGCAAGCGTAGATCCGATGTTAAAGGATGTTATGAATTTAGGCAAATTCCGTTCCATCGGAATTATCGGTGCAAGAACCGGTGCCGGCCCGCAGATCTGGGCAGTTGATGAGGCTGTAAAGGCTACTAATACAGAGATTATTTCTGTAGAGCTTCCGAGAGATACAAAGGGCGGCGCAGGTCATGGAAGCTTAATCTACATCGGTGCAGAGGATGTATCCGATGCCAGAAGAGCGGTAGAGATCGCACTTCAGGCAGTTCCGAAATATTTCGGCGATGTATACGGAAATGATGCAGGACATCTGGAGTTCCAGTATACCGCAAGAGCAAGCTACTGTCTTGAGAAAGCTCTCGGAGCACCGGTAGGCAGAGCATTTGGTATGACATGTGCAGGTCCGGCAGCAATCGGAACTGTTCTGGCCGATGTTGCAGTAAAGGCAGCAAATGTTGAAGTCGTTGGTTATACTTCTCCGGGTGCAGGAAGCCATTCAAACGAGGTTATCTTAACCTTTACAGGAGATTCCGGTGCAGTCAGACAGGCAGTAAAAGCAGCGATCGAAGCCGGAAAGAAGATGCTTGGCGCACTTGGCGATGAGCCGAAGTCATCCACAACACCGTACATCTAAAAACAGGATGTTGGGGCAAAAATCCTTTTGTAGGCAGACCTACGCCGAATTTCAGGCTTTTTGACTTCAGGCAGTAAATAAAATTTAGGAGGTTCTTATATGAATTCAGATGCATTAGGCATGGTTGAGACAAAAGGTCTCGTAGGCGCTATTGAGGCAGCTGATGCAATGGTTAAAGCAGCGAATGTATCCTTGGTTGGATATGAAAAAATTGGTTCCGGACTTGTTACCGTTATGGTACGCGGCGATGTAGGAGCTGTGAAAGCTTCTGTAGATGCAGGCGCAGCTTCTGCAAGAGCAGTTGGCGAAGTTGTATCTGTACACGTAATTCCGAGACCACATACAGATGTTGAGAAGATTCTTCCGCATATGGATTAATCGTCAGTAGGGAGGTGCTGCAGAACCAGATCCGGGTAGAAGCCAGAGCAGGTTTTGCAGCACCTTCTGAAATGAGGTGGAAATGTGAATATCAGCGAAAAACAGCTGCGTGAAACCATTATCCGGGTCCTTGCCAGGATAGAGGCAGAGGAAGGTCTTTTCCCGGTGACGAAGAAAAAGAAGATCTATATGGTCTGCACCGGCGGCTGGGATGAGCGGTATCTGAAATTTCTGAGAACGGTTCAGACGGACCGGGAAACAGTAATACCGGTGCTGACAGAGAAGCTTAGAGGTCAGGAAATCAAGTTCACAGGATACGGATGTGAAAGCATTCAATATCTGAGCGGAGAGGTTCCGGCAGATCTGGAGGATTCCGTTACCGTATTTCCGGTGGTTCCGAGAGACTTGGTTTCCAAGACAGCTCTTTGCATAAGCGATACACCGCAGACACAATGGATCACTTCCTGTATGGAAGCCGGAAGCAGGATTGTTTTTCTGATCTCCGGTCTTTCTCCCTTTAGCGGACGAGAGCCAAAGGCATATGTAAACAGGATTTTGTCGTACTATCGAACCGTGTTGGAATACGGCATAGAGCTTACTGGTGAGTACGAACCGAAGCCGGATAAGAAGCCGGCTTATGAAGAAACGCAGCAGGTTTACCGCCCGGCTGTTCTTCCTGTAACAGGCGGGATATCCGCTCAGACAGGAATGGTTAGAAAAAGCACGAAAAAACGTGTTATTTCTTCCAGAGATGTAGAACAGTATCAAAAAGGCGGTGTTCTTCTGGTGACAGAGGATGATATTATTACAGATCTGGCAAAAGACAGGGCCAGATTCTTACAAGTGAAATTTATGACAGAAGATGGGCAGCAGCGCTTTTAAACATTTTAAATAAAAGTTAAAAGAGAGCAGTTGAACATTGATAACTGAAATCCCGTTTCTGGACACATGTGTGAACAGTAACGAACATTGAGGTGAATCAGATATGAAACAGGCACTGGGATTAGTTGAGATTGCCGGACTGTGCATCGCTGTCGCAGCAGCAGATGCCATGGTGAAGGCAGCAAACGTAGAACTGGTGGAGCTGGAACCGGCTAAGGGCGGCGGCTATATGACAATCAAGGTCGTCGGCAATGTTGGTGCAGTCAATGCAGCTGTGATGGCAGGATGCCAGATCGGTAAAGAACACCAGAAGCTGGTAGCCTGGAAGGTAATTCCCCGTCCATCCGATTTTGTGGAAGATACATTTGTGATTCATAAGGCAGAAGAGCCGAAAGAGCCGGATCCAGATCCGACTCCGGAACCACCGGTAAAAACCCCGGAAGAAGCTCCGGAAGTGACTCCGGAGGAGGAACCTAAGGCAGCACCGGAAGAAAAGCCGGAGGAAACTTTGGTGGAGACACCGGAGGAAGCACCTCAGCCGGAGGACAAGGATTCCACAGAAGATAAGGTCGCAGAGGACAAGTGTGCAGAAGATGAGCCTGCACAGGAGGAAAAGGAGGTGTCGGAAACTCCGAACGAATCGGAGAATCCACAGACAACTGCAACACCGAAACGGCCTTCCAGGAGAACATCCAGAAAAAAATAAAAGATGACGGCGAAAAGCCGCTGAAAGGAACGTGAACAGAATGAAACTGGCAAAGATTACAGGAACGGTAGTAGCAACACGAAAGGATGAATCACTGGTAGGCTACAAGCTTATGATCATCCGCAAAATCAATGGCCATGGTGAATTTATCGGCGAAGAAGAAGTGGCAGTTGACTATGTGGGCGCCGGTATCGGTGAGACAGTTCTCATTGGCCAGGGTTCTTCTGTCCGCGTGGATGAGAAGAAGCGGCAGGCCGTAATTGATATGGCAATTATCGGAATTGTAGATAATATTGATATTTAATTAAAAACGCTGAAAGAAAGGAGGGAGATCAGAATGAAAAGCAGTGTCTATTCTAGTGTAAGTGAAGCGGTGATGGCGGCCAGAGGAGCCTTCGGACGATACAGCGAACTGA
This sequence comes from Desulfotomaculum sp. OF05-3, assembly GCF_003435535.1. NCBI lineage: Bacteria > Bacillati > Bacillota > Clostridia > Eubacteriales > Desulfotomaculaceae > Desulfotomaculum > Desulfotomaculum sp. OF05-3. The sequence continues at coordinate 4,173 of NZ_QWGO01000047.1, forward strand.
CTCTGAATGAGCGAAATGAAATATTAGAAGCAGTCAGAACAGCGGTCAGACCCAAGATTGCGGAACTGGCAGAAATGACCGTAGCTGAAACGGGAATGGGAAATGTAGCTGATAAGATCGAAAAGCTGAAACTGGCGGTTGAAAAAACACCGGGGATCGAGGATCTGATCACAGAGGTGAACACCGGAGATCATGGAATGACACTCTATGAGCTATCTGCATTCGGAGTGATCTGTGCCGTTCATCCATGTACCAATCCTTGCGCAACCTTGATCAGCAATACGATCGGAATGCTGGCGGCAGGAAACGCTGTAGTGCATTGTCCTCATCCGAGAGCGGTGAGAGTCTCCCAGTATTTGACAGGAATCATCAGCGATGCAGTAAGAAATATTTGCGGGATCGACAATCTGGTTGTGACAGTCAGCGAAAGCCTGATGGGATCGACCAAGGAGATCATGAGTCATCCGGATATTGATCTGATCGTTTGTACCGGAGGCGCGGGATCTCTTCGTCAGGCAATGTGCTCCGGGAAAAAGGTTATTGGGGCAGGACCTGCAAATCCTGTAGCGATCGTAGATGAGACAGCCGATATTGAAAAGGCTGCCAGAGACATCGTGCAGGGTGCATCCTTTGACAACAACCTGATGTGTACTTCGGAAAAAGCAATCGTGGTCGTGGAATCAGCAGCAGACGGGCTGATCGCCCAGCTGGAGAGAAACGGTGCTTACTATACAAGAAGTGCCGAGCAGATCGACCGTCTCTACAATACAGCAGTAACCGAAGACTTTGTCATCAATAAAAAAATGGAAGGACAAAGTGCAGAAACAATCCTGGATACAGCGGAAATTCCTCACAGAAAAGGAATCAAGCTGGTCGTGGCAGAGACAGACCGTATGCATCCCTTTGCTACGCTTGAGCTTTTAATGCCGTTAGTACCGATCATCCGTGTAAAGGATTTTGATGAGGCTTTGGAGACGGCTCTTGATATTGAACAGGGGTATCGTCACACGGCGACGATCCATTCAGAATCCATCGAGCACATGAACCGGGCGGCAAAGAAGCTTCAGACAGCAGTATTCGTGAAAAACGGTCCATCTCTTCTGGGAATCGGTTTTGACAAGGAAGGTCATACAAGCTTTACGATCGGAACCGTTACAGGAGAGGGAACTACGTCAGCGAGACATTTTGCCAGAAGAAGACGTTGTACGCTGACCAGCGGATTTTCCATTCGCTAAAGGCAGGTGAAAACATGATACTCAAACGGGAGGACGATTACCTGGTTACATCCGAATCCGTGACAGAAGGACATCCTGATAAAGTGTGCGATCAGATTTCGGATGCAATTCTGGATGCATATCTCGCACAGGACCCGAAGTCAAGGGTGGCAGTGGAAACCATGGTGTCAACCGATATGGTAGTTCTGGCAGGCGAAGTTACATCCAGGGGAACTGTAGATGTGGTGAAGACAGCCAGAGAGGTGATCCGCGACATCGGATACACAGAAAAGGGAAAAGGCTTTGACGCTGACACCTGCATGATCTTTACCAATCTTCACAATCAGTCTCCGGATATTTCCATGGGAGTAGGAAAGGGAACGGAAGGTGAAAAGGAGGTACTGGGCGGCGGCGACCAGGGCATTATGTATGGATATGCCTCAGATGAGACAGAATCGCTGATGCCGCTTCCCTGCAGCCTGGCAAACCGGCTCACAATGCAGCTGGCGGCCATCCGAAAGCAGGGAAAAGCAGATTTCCTCTATCCGGACGGCAAAAGTCAGGTGACGATGCGGTACCGGGCAGATGGAACACCGGTCTCCATTGAAAGCATTGTGATTTCTGCCCAGCACCATGAAATCGTGCCAAAGAGTGTTCTGGAAGCAGTCATCCGCTGTCTTGTCATAGAACCGGTGATTGACAAAAGGTGGCTGACAGAAGAGACGAGGATCCACATCAATCCGACCGGAAGATTTGTCATCGGCGGTCCTGCCGGAGACACCGGATTGACCGGAAGGAAGATCATGGTAGATACCTACGGAACCATCGGAAAGCATGGAGGCGGAGCATTTTCGGGAAAGGATCCTACGAAAGTAGACCGTTCCGCAGCTTATATGGCCAGATATGTGGCGAAGAATATCGTCGCCGCAGGTCTTGCAAAGCGGTGTGAAGTGGCTCTTGCCTTTGTGATCGGAGGCATTGAACCGGAAGCGGTGACAATCAATACATTCGGAACCGGAACACTTTCCGACGCAGCACTTTCCGATTTAGTAGAAAATGTATTTTCGTTCCAGGTGGCGGACATCATCTCTCAGCTGGAGCTGAGAAAACCGCAGTTTCAAAGGACAGCAGCTTACGGTCATTTTGGCCGGGAGAATCAGGGCTTTAAATGGGAGGATACCGATAAGGCCTGGATTTTAAAACAGCTGTCAGCACAATAAACAGATAAGTCGAAGATATGTGAAATCTGACACAGGCTTCTGATCAGCATAAGCTGACAGACCCATTTCGTCAGGGATCAGGAAAAGAATAGAATAACAGGAGGACAATACTATGTCGAACGAAGCATTAGGAATGGTTGAGACAAAAGGATTAGTAGGAGCAATTGAGGCGGCAGATGCTATGACAAAGGCAGCAAACGTTGCATTGATCGGATATGAGAAGATCGGTTCCGGACTTGTTACCGTTATGGTACGCGGCGATGTAGGTGCAGTGAAAGCTTCTGTAGATGCAGGTGCAGCGGCAGCAGCCAACGTGGGACAGGTTGTATCCCAGCATGTAATCCCGAGACCTCATACTGATGTAGAGAAGATCCTTCCAAAGTCTTTATAATTCATTCATATATGTAAAGGGGTGAGGTGCAGTTCCTTTAGGGAGCTGCACTCCACCAGAACAGGGAAAAGGTGAAATCCATGGTTGATGAAAAACTTGTAAAGCTGATTACAGAACGAGTGATCGAAAAAATCAGAGAATATCAGACATATAAAATTCCCATTGGAGTTTCTAACCGCCACGTCCATGTTACGAAGGAAGATTTAGAGATCCTTTACGGTCCTGGATATGAACTGACGAAAAAAGGCGATTTAAAACAGCCCGGTCAGTTCGCTTCCAATGAGACTGTTACAGTCAGAGGACCGAAGGGAGAGTTTAAGAATGTCCGGATCCTGGGACCTGTAAGAAGTAAAAGCCAGGTGGAAATTTCTAAAACAGACAGTTTCCGTCTGGGGATCAAACCGCCGGTCCGGGAGTCGGGTGATCTGGCAGGAACTCCGGGAGTTGAACTGGTAGGACCTAAGGGAACGGTCTCTCTGCCGGAAGGTGCAATTGTCGCCCTGCGTCATATCCATATGACTCCGGAACAGGCTATGGCCATGGGAGTGAAGGATAAAGATGTGGTAGAGGTAGAGACGTTTGGTGAGCGCAGCGGCGTATTCGGAGATGTCCTGGTACGAGTTTCCGATAAGTTTTCACTGGAAATGCATGTGGATATCGATGAAGCGAATGCATGTGCGCTGAAGAACAATGATTACGTAATTCTGAGAAAGAAAAACTAAAACGAAAACAGGGAAGAGGGGTTGTATGCTGGTAGAAAACAAAGTGCTTGCAGAATTTGCAGAATTGATACGGGAGAAAAAGACACAGCCCTATTCGGGTGAGCTGAAGACCGGTGTGGATCTTGGAACCGCCAATATTGTGATTGCTGTAACGGACTCGGAGAACCGTCCGGTGGCCGGAGCATCTGCCCCCTCCCATGTTGTAAAAGACGGTATTGTTGTAGATTTTATCGGAGCGATCCGTACGGTGAAGGAACTGAAAGCCCAGTTAGAAGAGCGGCTTGGTGTGTCACTGGATACGGCTGCCACCGCGATTCCGCCGGGAATCATGTCAGGGAATGTCCGTTGCATCTCCAATGTTGTGGAGGGAGCGGGATTTGAAGTGACCAATGTGGTGGACGAGCCGACAGCGGCAGCAGCTGTTCTTGGAATCACAGACGGGGCTGTGGTGGACGTAGGCGGCGGAACCACCGGAATCAGTATTTTGAAGGATGGAAAGGTGATCTTCACGGCAGATGAAGCCACAGGAGGAACCCATATGACACTGGTACTTGCCGGTTATTATGGAATCTCCCTGGAAGAGGCGGAGGAGCTTAAAAAGGATCCGTCTAAAGAAGCCGATGTATTTCCGATCATCAAGCCGGTGGTGAGCAAGATGGCGTCCATCGTGAAGCGGTTCCTGGAAGGACAGGAAGTCGATAAAGTCTATGTAGTAGGCGGTGCCTGCTGTTTTAAGGAATTCGAAACGGTTTTTGAAAAAGAACTGGGAATTCCGGCAGTGAAAACAAACGATACCCTGCTGGTCACACCTTTGGGAATTGCATGGAGCAGCAGATAAGGTCAGGACAATCGAAAGAAGAAGGTGTAAATACATGGAAATGGATATGAAAGTAATCGAGCAGTTAGTCGCGCAAGCGTTAAAAGAGATGAAGGCTGAGGAGCCGGCTGCATTTGTAAAACCGAAGGAAGAAACGTACGGTGTATTTGCTACAATGGATGAAGCGATCGAGGCTTCTGCAAAAGCTCAGAAAACGCTTTTATTCTCCAAAATCGAAGACCGCCAGAGATATGTGGACATAATTCGTGCTACGATCTTAAGACGGGAAAATCTGGAGTTGATCTCCAGAATGGCAGTGGAGGAAACTGCGATCGGAAAATATGAGCATAAGCTGATCAAGAACCGTCTGGCAGCAGAGAAAACACCGGGCACAGAGGATCTTGTAACAGAAGCTCAGACAGGAGATCACGGTCTGACCTTAGTAGAGTATTGTCCGTTTGGTGTGATCGGAGCAATCACACCGACAACAAACCCGACCGAGACCATCATCTGCAACTCAATCTCTATGATCGCGGGCGGAAACACCGTTGTATTCAGCCCACATCCAAGAGCAAAGAAGGTTTCCCAGCTTCTCGTTAAGATGTTAAACAAGGCGCTGATGGATGGAGGAGCACCGGCAAACCTGATCACCATGGTAGAGGAGCCGTCCATTGAGAACACCAACAGAATGATCGATCATCCGGGCGTTCGTCTTCTGGTAGCGACCGGTGGTCCGGCAATCGTAAAGAAGGTACTTTCCTCCGGAAAGAAAGCAATCGGAGCAGGAGCAGGAAATCCTCCGGTCGTAGTCGATGAGACCGCAGATATCGAAAAGGCAGCAAAGGACATTGTGGACGGCTGCAGCTTTGATAATAACGTACCGTGTATCGCGGAGAAGGAAGTATTTGCAGTTGATTCGATCTGCGATTACCTGATCCAGAATATGAAGCTGAACGGAGCTTACGAGATCCGGGATGTGGAGACGATTGAACGCCTGGATGCGCTGGTAACAAACGAAAAGGGTGGTCCAAAGACTTCTTTTGTAGGTAAGAGTGCAAAATACATTCTTGATAAGCTGGGAGTTCCGGCAGATGATAACGTAAAGGTTATCATTATGGAAGTAGGAAAGAATCATCACCTTGTTACAGAGGAAATGATGATGCCGATCCTTCCGATCGTAAGAGTATCCGATGTGGACACTGCGATCGAATATGCGCATGATGCAGAGCATGGAAACCGTCATACGGCTATGATGCATTCCAGAAATGTGGAAAAGTTAAGTAAGATGGCAAAGCTTCTGGAAACCACGATCTTTGTAAAAAATGCTCCGTCTTATGCAGGCATTGGAGCAGGCGGAGAAGGTCATACAACCTTTACGATCGCTGGACCGACCGGAGAGGGCTTAACCTCTGCCCGTTCCTTCTGCAGAAAACGCCGCTGTGTAATGTCTGATGCATTCAGCATTCGCTAAGAAACACAAAACGGAACGCACATAGGAGTGAATGTGTATGTCAAACGTGTATATTAAAACAAAAGTCCGCTCCGGAAAAGAGGCCATGAAATATCTGGGCAAGTATAAGAACAAAACGGTTCTGATCGTCTGTGATAAGTTTATGGCGGAAAACGGAAGCGTGAAGACTGTAATCAATGCGATTGACTCTAGTTGCCGGATCGAGATGTTTGATCAGGCAGTTCCGGATCCCACCACAGAAGTGGTGGGAAACGGGCTGGATAAGAGCGCAAAGGTACAGCCGGATGTAGTCATTGCCTTTGGCGGTGGCTCCGCGATCGATACGGCCAAAGGAATCATCTACTTTGGAATCAATAGCGGATTGATGAAAAAACCGATCTTCATCACCATTCCGACGACCAGTGGAACAGGATCTGAGGTTACCAGTGCAGCAGTTATTACAGACGTAGAAAGTAAGTCAAAGCATCTGATCTTAGATAATGATATTCTGGCGGATATTGCGATCCTGGATCCGACCCTGACACTTTCGGTTCCTCCGGCAGTTACAGCCAATACCGGAATGGATGTTCTGACACATGCGTTGGAAGCATATGTAGCCAGTGGCGCAAACGTATTTTCAGATGCATTATCTGAGAAAGCAGTTGAACTTCTTTTAGAATCACTGCTTGTCTGCTATAAGGACGGAAAAAATCTGGAGGCCAGAAATAAAATGCATGAGGCTTCTACACTGGCTGGTATGGCGTTTAATACAGCCGGACTTGGAGTCAATCACAGCATTGCCCATCAGCTCGGCGGAACCTTTCATATACCGCATGGGCTGGCAAATGCCATGCTTTTAACCAGGGTGATTGATTTTAACTGTGAAGAGAAGCAGATATTGGATAAATATGCGGCAATGGTTTACAAGGTGAAGCTGGCCAGCATTACAACACGTCCGCAGGAGGCTGTGAAGATCCTGAAGGAAGTGATCCGAATGATGATGGCAGCGATGAATATGGATGACTCCGTGGAAAAATTTGGTGTATCCAGAGAGGATTATGTCTCCCAGTTAGATAACATGACAGAAAATGCTCTCAAGGATAACTGTCTGAATACGACTCCGCGAAAAATAGGGGCCGGAGAGATTCGTCAAATTCTTCTTGAAATCTATTAAAACTTTCTGAAATATGGTATTATCTTAACAAAGACTGCAATATTTTGGGATTACCGTGAGCATGCAGTCGGTTGCTGTAGTGATATGATATGGATGGAAGGTAAGGGTTACAATGGAAGGATTTAATCAGAATACCAGTTTGAAACAGTTCGAATTAAATGAAAACTCAGTATTTTCTCCATCGTCCGGTACTCCCGGAGAGAATGAACTTGATATTCTCAGCTTGTTTGGAAAAGAAAAATTGGAAAACATCCAGCAAAGTCTCTCAAAAGCGACCGGACTGGCTTTTGTTACCGTGGATTACAGAGGGGAACCGATCACGGAAAGCACCAGTTTTTCTGAATTTTGCTCGATGGCAAGAAATGACAGCCAACTGAGTCTGCGCTGTAAATCATCGGATGCCTTCGGCTCGATCCAGGCGGCTGTCATGCAGAAGCCAAGTGTCTATTTTTGCCCGTGCAGTCTTCTTGAGGTGGCGATCCCGATCGTTGTGAAGGGGCATTATTTGGGAGGCTTTATCGGAGGACAGATCCGTTGTGGTGATGCACCGGAGGATATCAGCAGGCTGGAGAAAGTAATGACATCGGCATCCGTTGGAGGAATTGTTGAGGAAAACAGGGCTCTTCTGGAGAAGATTCCGGAATACTCCTTTGAAAATTTCATGGACATTGTGAATCTGGTCTTTCTGATCATCAATCAGCTTGGTGAGAATAAAATGCATCTGCAGATGCAGAAGGAGAAACACCAGAAGCTGGTCAAAAAGCTCTGCACGTTCAATCAGAAGCTGGCGGAAGAAAACAACCAGAAGGATCTGAAAATCCTGAGGCTGGAAGCAGCGCAGGATGCCGGAAGCATTCTCGATACCATGATCTCTCTGGTCAATCTGACCGTGATCGAGAATGCTCCACGGACCGGTGAAGTGCTGAAACAGTTGATTGATTATGTCCGATATTCTTCTATGGAGAAAGGAACCTTTGTCAGTGTATCCAGAGAGCTGGAGCAGGCAGAACGCTTCCTTGCGATACAAAAACAGAAGCTGGGAGAGCGATTAAATTTTTCCATTCAGGTACCCAAAAATCTGACAATGCAGAGGATCCCTTCCGATGTCCTTCTTCCGTTTGTCAAAAGTGCTGTTTACTATGGCGTTATGATGAAACGGGACGGAGGAGAGGTGACGGTAAAAGGTTACTTAAGCGGCGGAAGGTGTGTGATAGAGGTAGAGGACAATGGCCTTGGAATGAATGAAGAGGAGCTGCAGATTAACTTCGAAGCATTTAATGACAGGCATGAGGGATACTATATCAGCCGGGGAAAGGATCACGCCCAGCTGAAAATGAAGAAGATCTTCGGTGACAGCTATGAAATTATCATCGAAAGCAGTAAAGGAAAAGGACGCAGAACAGTGATCTGTTGGCCTGAAAATTTCAGTGAAAGGATGAAATAGCCTATGTACCGTGTCCTTTTGGCAGATAATGATATTCTGTCCCAGGAAGCACTGAAAATCATGATTTCCAGAATAGACGGTTTTGAAGTCTCCTCCCAGGTGGATAACGGAGATGATGCAGTCCGTCTTTGCCAGGCGGCAGAATATGAGGCTGTATTTATCAATGCATTCCTTCCGGGACTGACTGGAATCGAAGCGGCACGCCTGATCCGACAATCTTCTCCCGATACGGCCGTGTACCTGATGACAGCGTATCCAACCAGCATAGCCGCTTATGAGGAAATAAGAGAGTGTGCCAGCGAGATCGTTGAAAAACCGATTTCTTTCCAACAATTGAATTTTCTTTTAAGCAATTTGAAGACAGGAAATGAGAGTTCGGTGCAGCCTTGTCTGAACCGCCTTCTGTCTCTTGTAAAGCAAGGGGATTTTCAAAAGGTATACAATCTTTGCGGACCGCTGACGAAAGAGATCTATCAAATCTGTCAGGAAGATCCGAACCAGTTATATAAGGTGTTTTCTTTTATCGGACAAAGCCTTTTAAACACAACAAAGTTTTATGATGAAGAAAGTCATGATATCGGAGCATTATTCCCGCTGAATGAAGGTCTGATCGAGGAACGCATGACAACAGAATTGTGGCTGTTCCGGGTGATGGATTATATATTTCAGAAAAACAGTGCAAACCGTTATCCGCTTCTTCAAAACGTATTTCTGTACATTGAAAGCAATATAAAATCAGAGATCAGTTTGAATAAGATCATTACAAACTGTTCGATCAGCCAGGGATATCTGAGCCGTATCTTTAGGGAACAGTTTCAGATCAGTGTGATGGAATATCTTCATATGAGAAAAATTTATCTTGCAAAAGGATATTTTTATTTTACCGATGACAGCATTGCCGAGGTGGCTTTCCGATTGGGATATAATGAAAGCAGTTATTTCAGCAAGGTGTTTAAGAAGTATGAAAATATGACGGTAAAACAGTATAAAGCACAGATCTGTAAAGCGCAGAAGCCGAACGAAGCGGATTTCGGTTCAAGCTAACCGCCTTCGGAGGGGAAGGCGCCGGAGCAAGACATGACTGGCTGACAGAAACAAACATGAGGGGGTTTCATATGATGGCATATATCGCAGAATTTATTGGAACATTTATGCTTATTCTTTTAGGTGATTCGGTTGTAGCAAACGTATCGCTGAATAAATCAGGAATGAAGGGTGCGGGTACGGTTCAAATCACATTGGCTTGGGGTCTTGCCGTTATGGTTCCGGCTTTTATCTTTGGCGCAGCTTCCGGAGCGCATTTCAATCCGGCACTGACACTGGCTCTGGCAATTGACGGAAGCATGTCCTGGTCAATGGTTCCGGGTTATGTGATCGCTCAGTTCGCAGGTGCATTTTTAGGCGCTTGTGTTGTTTATATGATGTTTAAGGATCAGTTTGATGCAACCGAAGAAGCAGGAACAAAGCTTGGTGTTTTCTGTACAGGAGCAAGCGTTCAGAATATTCCGAGAAATATTTTCTGCGAGGCAGTGGCTACCTTCGTTCTTGTATTTGCGATCAAAGGACTTGGAAATGTAGCAGGAGCAGCGGATATTGGATTAACAAATATCCTTGTATTTGGCATCATCGTTTCCATCGGTATGTCCATGGGCGGTCTGACAGGATATGCGATCAACCCGGCAAGAGACCTTGGTCCGCGTTTTGCACATTCTGTACTTCCGATCAAGGGAAAAGGCGATTCCAACTGGGGATATGCAGTTGTTCCGTTAGTAGGACCGATCATCGGAGCAATCGTTGCTGTTCTTTTATATGGAGTTCTTCCGTGGTAAAAAAGAAATAGGAGCATTTTAGTCAATTCCTGTTGAAAAATGTTGAAAAAATATGTCGCGGCAGTTATGCTTGGATGAAGCAGGGCACTTCTCTCGATTGGAGATCTGGCTTTCACTGAGAAACATTTGCGATGGCTTACCACCTGAAAGAGATGGGAGTCTTATCTGACTGGGATATATATACATCATGGTAGACAAAAAGGATGGACAAGATGCAGGATCGTGGCGCAGACATTAAAAAGAGGAAAAGATAAAAAAATCAGGGGCATGCGACCCGTTTTTTCGGGATCCGCATTGCTCCTCTTTTGCGTTCTGTTTCTTTCCAGATGTCAGAAGGAAATTTTGACTGTGAGATAGCATGGGGAATGATTGGAATCGTATAATAGAAAAGATTATCGAGGTATGCAAGATGATTTGTGAGAAGTTAAACAAACTCCCTATCAGTATTGAACTGGGTACAGTCGTTACTGCATACACAATGACTGTCCATTGAATGAAGGAACGTTATCTGAAAAAATTCAACTTTTCGAGGTTCCCGGATTTGGCAAATATTCGGAAAACTTGATAAAAAGTTCGACGATAGGAACTCAGAAAACACCTCACCTTGACAATTACACATTATGTTATATAGAAATGATGTGCGGTTGTCAACTGCAAAATGACGAACACACCCTGCCGGTGATCATTCACCTGCCTGCCACATACTGAAAGAAACGAACACAAAGGATAAGGGTGTTGTTGCATTGGTGGATGAGTGGGAGAACGTCACGGACATGCGCCTGACCCTGGACGGATATCATTGGGACAATGAAAGAAAGATGTGTTCAAGAAACGCTATGCGGAAACAAGGGATGGTCTTCTGACCGATAAAGCCCTGCATTGTGTGGACACCCGGATTCATGAACAAAGCGTTGTGCGGATCTTACGTGGACGATGGGAACCGTTTATCGCAGACGCACTGAAAAACGGATGCAAAGCGAGGACCAGAAGCACGGAGCGGTGGACGGTTTTGGAGCTGACGGACCAAAGAACCGGAGTGTCCATGGAGGTCTGCGAGCAGGATCCGGAGCCCGGATACCATGGAGCGACCGTGACGTGCTTCGCGAATGAAATTGCCGGAAAAGAATTCCGGGATGTGTTCCAGCAAGTGGGGCTTACGGAGGATGACATAGGCCGTTATATGGTTTCGACAGAGTCTCTGCCACCGGTAGAGCAGAAGATCCTGGCGGTAGCCGATCCACAGGGACGACTGGGAGCACTCACAAAACAGGCAGAACGGTTCCTGACCCATGTGGATACAAAAGAAATCTTACATGCGGATCAGAGGGAGAGGACGATTTTAGGATTAAAGGAAATGCTCACACCGGAACGCGCGGAAGAGCTGCACGTAATTGCGGATCGTTATCAGCAAATTTATCATGACAAAAAGCAAAAAATGTACGCATACAACAGACGAGCCGAAGGAATAGGGGAGCGCGACCGCCCTGTAAGGAGCATCTGGTCTTACAAAGAAGCCGCGACCGTTTTTTTCGGAAACGTTCGTGGTAATCTGAATGTGTGATAGACTTGTCGGATATCTTTTCTTGACTTTGCGTGCGATCTGATTTATTATACTTACAAAAGTAACTCACGAGTTACTAACTCACGAGTGCAATTATTGGAGGTGAACGAATGAGTCAGTTCTATTGCCGTGATGATGAACTTCGAAAGCTGAATAAACGATATGCAGGTGATAAATTTGAGTGCATTGTTATCTATGGCAGGAGGCGTGTTGGTAAAACAGCATTGATCAATGAGTTTTGTAAGGATAAACCAACCATTTTCTTTTCCGCTTTGAATACGACAGGCAAAGAAAATCTGGAAGCACTTTCAAAGTCGATCATGAGTTTTGAAAGACCTGATATGGAGTCCGCACCTGAATTTCGATCTTATGATGATGCCCTGGATGAGCTGACAGCACTTTCTAAAGAGAGACGGATTGTCTTCGTTATTGACGAGTATCCATATCTTGCGAAAGCAAAGCCATCCATTTCAGCAATGTTGCAGCACATTATTGACCACAAATGGACAGAGTCCAGAATGTATCTGATCCTTTGCGGTTCGTCTATGAGTTTTATGGAAAGCCAGGTACTCGGCAAGGAAAGTCCGCTGTACGGCAGACGCACTGGTCAGTTTAAGATTGAGCCACTGGATTATAAAGAAACAGCGGTATTTCATCCAGGCTTGTCTGCGGAAGATAATTCCCTGATTTATGGAATTACTGGAGGCGTTCCGCATTATATCAACAAGTTGGATGTAAAGGACAGTGTGGACGAGGCCCTGTTGGATAATTTCTTCGACCGTTCCAGTTATCTGTATGAGGAGCCAGGAAATCTATTGAAGCAGGAACTCAGAGAACCGGCTATCTATAATGCAATCATCAAAGCGATTGCAGAGGGGGCTTCTCGGCTGAACGATATTAAGATGAAGGTTGGCGAGGAAAATTCGGTCGTATCAAAGTATTTAAAAACGCTGATTGGCCTTGGTATTGTCAAAAAGGAAACTCCGATTGCAGAAAAACCAGGAAAGAAAACCATCTATCTGCTGGCTGATAACTTCTTCCGTTTCTGGTATAGGTTTGTGCCTGTCAATATGAGCGCCATTGATTCTGGCAGAATTACAAAAACTTACCAGAATGCCGTAAAGCAATATCTTCCAGATTACATGGGCTTGATATTTGAAAAGATGTGTCAGGATTATCTGCTTTATTATTCTGACAATCTTCCGATTGAACTGAGCAAAATCGGTCAATGGTGGGGTACAGATCCGAAAAAGAAAAAGCAGATACAGATTGATATTGTTGGAACACCTGTTTCGGGTAAAGACTATATTATTGGTTCGTGTAAGTACAGGAACGAGAAAATTGGTGTGGATGAACTCGATCTGATTAGAGATTATGCATCCGTCTTCGGAAATGGCAGCAACTATTACTATTATATCTTTTCGAAAGGCGGTTTTACGGATGGACTTCTTCAGGCACAGGAGCGGGGCGAGGTTAAGCTGATAACGCTGGAAGATCTTTACAGTTGAAAGGAATAGTATGCTGTATTATAAATTAGACGTGTGTGCTACATTAAAGGCAAAGTGTTGGACAAGCTCGCGCTGCAGAAAAACGGCTACATGACAGCCGGGACTTTTGTAAACATCCGGGCAGGGAAAATGGTAAGCCCGGATAAACTGGACGCGATCTGCGACTTACTGGATATGCAGCAGGGAGATATCATCGGGTTTAAACGAGGCAAAGAGGACGTATAACTGCCGGGAATATGAGGCTCTTAATCGCATGTCGCGGTCAAGGGCCTTTTTATCCGGACGGAATCTATGATGAGGGCGGAAGGGCTGTATTCGATACTGTCGTTCGGACTAAACCCCATTATCTGCAAATTTTGCATAAAGTTACCAAAAACTGTTATCCGCAAAACGAAGATATAAAACCGATAAAAATTAATGCACATTTCGCAGTCCAATCGAGTAGGAGGCGGTTAGTTACCGCCTCCTACTCGATCTGATTTGCGTTTTAAAGTTTTATGTGACAAATAAAATAACCTATGATATTATAGAAACAATATAAGCGAAAATGACTTTTGCGGAAACGAAAGTGTCTTTATATTTTTTCTCGTATACTTCCTAGTTACTTACAGATAGAGAAGCATATTGCGGATAAAATAACATCTTTACGTGAAAAGCGTGATATCAGTAAATACAGATTATCGCAGCTGACGGGTATTTCCCTGTCGTCACGGGGAAGAGTCATGGAGCAGGAAACAGTAATGTCAATGCTTCGTGGACTTCGGAAGTAGGAGAACAGTTCGAGTATATGTATCGGCTGTTCTTTTTTTGCTTTGGAACATTAAAACGGTAATTTTTTCTTGTGTATAGTAGAACGTTAAAGTATAATAAAATCAGTTTCTTTGCATAAGTTTAACCGAATCAGGTAAATCCCCTGCTTCAATTGCGAAAAGCAATAAGTAGTGGGTGGGGATTTGCTTGTATCAGGAGGAGTGGAAACTTCTTCTGATAAACTGCGGAGCAGTTATTTGGTTATGAGCAAGTAGCAAAGCGGATTGAAAATATCCGCTGGACAAGCTTAAAAGGATGATCGGCAAACCAGATGAAAGTCTGGGACGCAAAGCTACAGGGCCTTTAAAATGGCAGCCAGTTGCATGAAATGAGGTGCACTGTCTGTCTGACAGTGTTTTTTTATGGTGTTATTTCATAGACGTAACAATAATGATTTTATCAGGAAAGAATGAGGAAAATAAAAGTATGAAAAAGGTAAAACATTGTCTGATAGCAGTGGTGTCGGGGGTACTTGTAGCAACTGCTGTCTTGTCTGGATGCGGACAGTCAAAGAAAAAAGTATCTAAAAACGATGATCATCTTACCGTTTATCTGTGGGAAAATCGTTTGATGAAAAATATTGCACCCTATATCCATTGAAGTGCTATACTAACGTTGTAACAGTAGTGG
>NZ_QWGO01000048.1:0-16494 GCF_003435535.1 Desulfotomaculum sp. OF05-3
TTATATTATTTTATCTAGCACAACAGGTTAAATTAAGAACATCTTGAATTATTTTTCCAAACGCCTATAATATTGATATGTTATCCATTTTGATGACAAATCTTTACTATCAACCGTAACGCCTCTGGACAGTTTATTCTATCCTCTAACAGTTACCCCCACAATCTGACAGATCTTGTTTATTCCGGATATTTGTCAGCTCACAACAAGAAAGGCAGAAGCAAATGAGTTACAGTGTATATCTTCCTAATTATTCCATCGGTGAAAATTGTTACAAGGAACTTCCATACGTCGCAAGAAACTATGGAAAAAAGGCAGTCGTGATCGGCGGTAAAACAGCCATGGAAAAAGCAAAAGATGCGCTCCTGGAAGGCATCAAGGGCTCCGATCTTGAGATCACGGATTTCATCTGGTACGGCGGTGATTCCAGCTACGAGAACGGCAATGCATTGATCGAGAATCCGGCTGTCCGCAACGCAGATATCATCTTTGGTGTCGGTGGAGGAAGAGCCTGCGACACCACAAAATATGTAGCAAACGAACTTGACAAACCGTTATTTACCTTCCCGACCGTTGCCAGCAACTGCGCAGCCGTGACTGCTATCTGTGTCATCTACAACGCCAACGGCACCTTCCGGGAATATTATTATCCGAAGCTTGCGGATCATACCTTCATCAATACCGCCGTGATTGCGGATTCTCCTTACGACCTCCTCTGGGCCGGAATCGGCGACGCACTCTCCAAAGAATGTGAGGCTGTTTTTTCCAGCAAAGGTAAGCACTTAAGCCATACTCCGTTAATGGGTGTCCAGCTCAGTAAAGTCTGCACACAACCGCTCCTGGATTATGGAAAAGAGGCACTCGCATCCTTAAAAGCGCACAAAGTCAGCGATGCCCTCATGCAGGTCACTTTGGATATCATCGTCTCCACCGGTATCGTTTCCAATATGACGACTCATATTCCGGATTATTACTACAATTCCTCCCTCGCGCACTGTGTCTATAACGGCTCCACGATCACGCGTCATGGTCACGAACACCTGCACGGCGAAGTCGTATCCCTCGGTGTTCTCTGCCTGCTCACCTATGAAGGCGCGAACGCTCTCCGTGATACGATCATGAAATTCAATGCCAGTATCGGTCTTCCGGTATGCTTCGATGATATCGATATCACTGAAGATGAATTTGATCTCATGGCAGATAGAATTCTTACTTCCACCGAATGGCAGTACCGCCCGCAAGATGTGACCCGTGAGAAATTTATTGCATGCATGAAAGAACAGAATAAGATCGGACAGGAATTTAAAAAACAGACTATACTCTTATAAATGTACCGTGGAATATCTACATGCCATTCCGTCAGGAAAGTCATTAGAAGCTTTGCACAAGGCATTCATGAAGACGAACATATTTGCAGACTTTCCTAAACTCAGAGGTAAAATTAATGAAAAAGTTAGGATTAATTGGTGGAATAGGGCCAGAATCCACCATTGAATATTATCGCAGCATAGAATATGGCGTACAGAAAAAAAGTGGTCAAAATTTCTTTCCCAATATCACCATAGAAAGTCTTAATGTATTTGACGTACTCAATTTATGCAAAAATCAGGATTATGATGGGTTGACAGATTATCTTCTCAACGGTATCAATCAACTTTCTGCAGCAGGAGTACAATACGCTGCTCTAACCGGAATCACAACACATATTGTTTTTGATGCATTATCGAAAGTATCTCCTGTACCGCTTGTTAGTATGGTAGATACCGCAAGTGAATTTGCCAAAGCACACAGATACAGAAAAGTTTGCCTGTTAGGAACTCTTCCAACCATGAACGGAACCTTTTTTCAGCAATCTTTCGAATCTAAAGGTATCGAAGTCATTACACCGGATGCGGCAGAGAAAGAGTATATTGGTAGAAAAATTGAAACAGAACTGGAACTTGGGAAAGTTGTATCTGATACTCAAAACAACTTTCGAACAATTGCAGAACGAATCATTCAAGATGAGAACGTTGACACAATCATACTTGGATGCACAGAACTCCCATTGATTTTCAAAGGAATTGATTTATCAGTTCCATGCCTTAATGTGATGCAAGTTCACATTGATTCACTCATTGATTTAATTATGTCGGAATAAATACTTTCACCTATACCGCTGTTATTGTGGATTCGCCTTACGACCTCCTCGCGCGAGTGCGCATCTTTAGCACGTCAGTGCCTTTTAATGTAACAGGGAATTCTTCGGAATTTCCTGTTACATTAAAAATAGGCTTCGCCTATTCAACTCATTACAATCACCAGCGCGTTTCCCTCGAAGAAATGTACGAAAATGCAATGTCCAAGTTTCGCGAAAAGCGGGCTTTTTTCAATTCAAGAAAGCGCCACAGGCGGTCTTGCCTATGTTATCTGAGTGCTCCTCAGAAAACAGTTTTTACATCTGTATTGTAATTCCAGCAAGAAAGGATTCCTCACCGGGAACAAGATCGAGATCACCGCCATGGCTTTCAATGATTTTTCGGACAGAGGAAAGCCCGATTCCATGATCAGCAGATGTACCCTTTCGGGAAAGAAATGTTTTTCCCTCCTGCAAGGCCAGACCGTCGTAAGTGTTTTCAATCTTCAAAAAGTACATATTGCCTCTGGTTTCGCCTGCAATGAAAACGCGGCGCACCCCTTGCTTTTGGCGGCTGCACGCCTCAACGGCATTGTCCAAAAGATTGCCCAGCACCGTACACAGTTCCACATCGGTAAGCGGCATCTGATCGGGAAGATCAAGCCGTACCTGAAATTCTGTCCCTTGTGTCTGCGCCATGCCGTAGTAGTATTCAATCAGCGCATTTACAACGGGATTTTTGCAGAACTGGGCAGGGGAGTGACCCGATGACGCCGCAACCTGTTCCTCTACCTGTAACAGGAAGGAGCAGATCTCTGTCTGCCCATGTTCAGAGGCCATGCGGTCTATGGTCCGCAGATAGTGTTTGATGTCGTGAATCAGCCTTCTGTTTTCCGCCGCTGCCTCAGAAACCTGACGGCTGTATTCGGTCTGCATAGAAAGCTGACGGATGACCTGCTTGCGTTCTTCCTGAAAAATCAGGCTGTTTCCATATCCTTCTATCACATCGCGCCAGAGGGAATAACCGATGGCTGCTGCTACGAAAAAGCTGCCCCATTCCAAAAACCAACCGCCGATAACCGGCTCATAAACCGGCAGAAGGCGATCCCATATAAAGGCGCAGGTTGCGGCTGCCGCAGCATAGAAGATCGGCCTGCTCCGTTTTTCTCCTCTGTGAATGGCAAGCACAGCGATGATAAGCAGATAGAGCGCAGATGCCGCCTTATAACAAAAGACCGATGCAGAGAAAAAGCGAATAGCTACAAGGGAGAGATGGGAAGCCATCATGCCATACAAAAACGCATATACCAGGAAGGCAGCGCCCACCCCATTACTGATGGCCGCAGGCAGGAAGCCCGGCCTGCATATCCGGTTTTGCAGAACTACGATCAGCCAGGTAACCAGATAGATACAGAACAGTTCAATCGTGTACCAGGGGAATACGGGAACCGCAGCCAGCATATGAAGCACAGGATAGGATGACAGGCCGCACATGGCAAGGCAGATCAGTCCGAACAGGAATGTATTTTTCTGTTTCATCCGGCGGCTGAAATAAAAGGACAGCAGCGCACAGACAAAGGTAACCGTACAGTCAAACAGGCAGAATGCAAACCGGATTCCTCTGGTTGTATTGACCGCCAGCATCGTTCCGAAAGCAGGCGGATAGACAATCCCACCGTAAAAGTGGTCATAGTTGCTGACCGCTATGGTGAGTGTGACTGGTTTTCCGCCATGAAAAGTGACCATGCGGTTTTGAACCAATGGTGTCCCCTGTGCCGGTTCCCCCATTTGCAGGATCAGGTCATGATCCAGATAAAGGTTGTAAGCAGAAAACACTTCCGGGATTTCCAGCGCATATGTTTCCTTCCGTTCCGGCAGAAAGAATGTCATCTGATAAGTCCCGCAGCCATAGGGAGAAGGGTTTGCAGGGCTGGAGAAATTGGTCTGCTCTCCGATGGAAAGGTAGCGCATATAATGGCTTTCATCTTGTATTTCTTCCGGGGTCAAAAGCGCGTCAGGATAAAATGCCCAGCCGGATACCAGAAAGCGCACCGGTGACTTTTGAAGTTCTTCCTCAGAAAGCGCTAAAATCCCATTTGCCGCTTGGATTGTGTTCTGGCTATATTTATTATTGAACTGATACAGGCCAAGAAAAAACAGGGATGAGCACAGGCAGACCATACATAAGGCAGCATATTTTTTTACCGCAGAAGATACCATCTTATTTTCGCCTCCTCCTTAGGAAAAACACACCGGCAGACAGAAGAAGCAGACAGGCCGGAATCAAAAAGAATATGGGCGACCAGCTGTGCTCTGTGTCGGCAGCATGTGCCAGGGAAGCGGTATCTTTCTTTCCCACAATGGTGTAAGTCCCTGTATGGCTGATCTGAAAGGAAGCGGCTTTCGCCGTATCGTCATAACCGGTCATGGGAACTTCCACGCCGCTTTCATCACAGAGGAACAATGTGCCGGCTGCCGGGTCATTTGGACAGGGCAGCATGACAGAAACATCCGGCAGGGAGTTGAGCACAGTTCCATTGATGGAAAACGAAAAAGAAAAACCGCCGTCCGTATCCTTTTGGATGATGACTTCAATCTGATCTTCGTTTTGGATACCCTCCGGCAAGGCGTCTTTTGGTATGCTGATAGTGATTCCCTGTTTGGAAAAGATGGCTCTTTGCGCCCCTGTTTGCAGCATCATCAAAAAGCGCGTGCCGGAAATCCGGTCAGTGGTTTCATCGAAGAACTCTGAAAAAGCAGAGTTTTGGGAATCTGCGACTTCCTGGGGAACGGTCATAGCGCTTTGCACCGGCTCTTTCCTGTTTTCCGAAAGCTTCCAGGCAGGATCGGGTACGGTAAGCTCCGAAGCGCCGGCAATCGTCTGCACTTCAGGGGGCTGCTGTAAAGCGGTATTTTCCTCTGTATCACCGTTTGCCTGTTCCGATGGGAATTCTTCTTTATTCATGGAATCGTCTTTTCCATCCCAAGATGGCTCGGAAGGCTTGTGGGATGGTTCATGATCCGCAGGATCATTTTCTTCACTGACAGGTGGTGTTTTTTCAGAATCGTTGGAATCCATTCCGCCGCCATTTGTTGCAGGCGGTTTTGGAGGCTTTGTGGAGGGCCTGTCTGCGAAACCGTCATCCTGATCGTCGGTATCTTCAGGAGGCGGCTGAATGATGGTATCGGGTGGATTTCCGCCTGCATCCCCTCCATCCCGGTCACCATCGTGATACCCTTCAAGGACAATTTCATCTGCGTAGGTAAAAGACAGGATGCCGGTCTGTCCGCCGTCATAATCGACCTGAAGGCGGTAACTGCTGCCCGGTGCCAGCAGACGAGTGGCAATCGAGAGCATTTCCTGACCCGCATAAACGCCACTTTCCAGACGGTTCCATGAACCGTTATTTTCGGACAGCCATACGCTGATCTCATCCAGTTCCCCTGGCGGTGTGACCCAGGGAAAATGAAGGTTTCCTCTGGCGGCCAGAAAGCAGTTAATGTCCGGGCTGCCCGGAGCCTGAACAGAAACAGGAATTGAGATTTCAGGGAAAGCAATTCCCTCTGCAAACGCAGTATTTTCCGGTGCAGTCAGCCTTCCTGCTGCATGGTACAGTCCCACAGTATTCAGATCAATACCGGAAAAATCCCATTCCACCACAGCGGTGTAGCTGGTTCCATTTTCCGCATAGCATTCCAGATAGTAAGGGGAAAAGGCAAACAAATTTTCCAGCGTTTCGGTTTCGCTGCCCTGTTGAACTGCAAACGCATCCGTATAAGGATACCATTGCTCTATGGAGGTAATGACAGCAGGCGGCATTTCTTCCACCCGGACGGAAATCTGAAGCTCCTGCAATACAGCTTCACCAAAGGAATACCCCTCCGGCAGTTCAATCCGGCCTGCTGCGGTATATTCGCCTGGAGTGGCCTGGTCAATGGATGAAAAATCCCATGCGACAGAAAATGTTTCCTGCCGGATTTCTTCCCCTGCTGTTACAGTGGCGCAGACGGTTTGATACTGAAGGGCCAGCTGACAAATTTCCTCCAGGTCATCATCAGACGGTGTGGTTCTAAGGGGCAGGGTAAAAGCAGGCAGGGAGAGCAGTTCACCTTCCTTTTGTATTTTTGTGACAAGGACGAGGGATGCTTCTTCCGATGCTTCCGGGGTTTTGCTATCCAGTGTCCCCGGAGCCTCGCCTTCTAAATCCGGCAAGATCTCCGTTCTTTCATCGGCATTGGCTGGGGTTGCAGTTTCAGCGGCAAATGCGGGGATATTGCCGGTGAAGCAGAGGAGGCAGGCCAGACAGCCCCCCAGAATACGCCTGTGCATTTGCTTCATTCTTATACGATACCCCCCATTCCAGAGAAAACATATTGACGGTAGGCTTCCCGCAGCTGTTTTCCATTGCGGAGAGCAATCGGAAGTTCCTCCCCGTTTATCAAACGGAAGGTCTGACTGTCAACCTGGCTGATATAGTCCATGTTGATCAAAACGCCCCGGTAGCAGGGCAAAAAACGCTTGTCCTTCTGCAATGCGGCAGTAACCTCCTGAAAGCCTCCGCTTATCGGTATCACGCGTTCCGCCGTATGAATCCGCGTCATACGGTTTTGATAATCTATGTATAGAATCTTCTCTGTGGGAAGTTCCAGCTTTTGACGGTCAGCCATAACCGAAAGTGTCATCACTTCATAGGGCGGTTTTAGCTGGCACAGCTCCATCGCTTCTTCAAAATCTGCCTGATGGAGCGAAAGCGGCTTCAGCAGATAATAGCTGGCGGACAGGCTGTACCCCATCCGGGCATAATCTTCTGTAATGGTCAGAAAAACGATCTTACAAAGCCTGTTTTTCTGGCGCAGCCTTCTGGCGGCTTCCATTCCATCCATGTTCTCCATATAGATGTCCATAAAGACAAGTTGAAAATTGACCTGGGCAGCAGCTTTCAGAAAATTCTCTCCGTCCTCAAATTCTGTCAGCGTATAGTCCAGCTGATGCTTTTTCATATAATTTTCCAGGCAGACAGACAGTTCTTCTCTGTCCTCTGCTCTGTCATCCACAATCGCAATCTGCATCGTGCCATCTCCTTTGCACAATAATCCAATATTAGTATAACATAAAACCGCAGGAAAAAACTTGCGTCTTAAACAGGAAACCTGCGTCTTAAACAAAGTCGGTTGCATTTCTCTTGACAAGATGCTACTCTAATTATACTACCAGACTTTCCGATGAGAAGGTCTGGTTTTTTTATTTTTCTTTTCAGGAAAGGAGGCTCAGCATGAAAATCGCACTTTGTACGGAATTAAGGAATGCAGAATGGTTTGAGAGCAGGCTGCGCTCCCTTTTTGCTGGGGACGGACAGCTTGTCATCGACGAGCTATGGAATGAGAAGCAGCTATCTCAGGCACTGCGGCGGAGCCGCTACCATGCGGTTGTCATCGCCATGACCGGGGCAAGGGGATTGGAGGCTGCCATTCAGGCAAAGCAGCTGGCACCGGAAACACCGCTTGTCTGGTGGAGCGATGATAAAAACTTCGCCCTGATCGCGTATCACCTGCGTATCCCTGTATTTCTTCCGGCAGACTGCTCCGATCAGGAGCTATATGAGGCGATAAAACCCATCATGAAATGGAGGTGCGAAAATGCGAATTGCGCTGTGCAGTTATAGCCAGAAAGAAAAAGAAACCGCTTTGCTGATGAAGCTGGGCAAAGTAGACCGCTTTGATAACGGCGTGTTTTGTACCTATGCCATGCAGCGGGATGGGCCTTATGATGCTGTGGTGGTCATGGAGGACGGAGCCAGGGGGATGAATTTCTGCATGAGCATACGAGGGTACAGCAGGGATGTCCCTCTCCTGTGGATTAGCGACCAGACAGAGTTTGAACCCCAAAGCCGCAGGCTGCAGGTGGACACCTTTTTGGTGAAGCCTGTGACGGAATATCAGCTGCGGGAGGCAGTATCCCGGCTGCTTCAGAAAACAACGAGAAGGAACGAACAACGTGAGGAGGATGAATAAAATGAAATGGAAATGGAAACGGCCGGCCGCATTTTTACTGGCGGCGGCAATGATTTTTACGATGCCGGGCGTTCCGACATTTGCGGTGAAAGCGGGTGCGTCCGCCGTCCATACGGGCTTGTGTGAGCATCACCCGGAACATACAAAGGACTGCGGATATACGGAAGGAACCAAAGGGGCAGCCTGTGTCCATGAGCATGACGAAAGCTGTTACCCTGTTTTGGAAGGCAGCGTATCAGAAAATACGGCGACCCCATCTGAAGCAGAGGAGGCCCAGCCGACTGCGTGTACCCATGAATGCAGTGAGGAAAGCGGCTGTATCACAAAAGAATTAAGCTGCCCTCATGAACGCGGCGAACATGACGATACCTGCGGCTACATTCCGGCCACAGAGGGGACGCCCTGCGGGTATACCTGTGAGCAGTGTAATTCCCAGGACAGCGGGCTTGTTCCCGGTGTGTCCGGGAATGCTCCGGCGGAGTGCAGCTGCGAGACCCACTGTGAGCAGGAGGCGGTCAATCTCGACTGTCCGGTCTGCTCTGCGGAGAATGCAGACTTCTCTGCCTGTCTTGGAAAAGAGGAGGCGGTGCTGGCTGTGCAGGCACTCATTGACGCCCTGCCTGAAACAGTCACGGAGGACAATGCGACCGAAATTGAGGAGCAGCTGAAAGCCATTGATGCAAAAATAAAGGCCCTCACCGATGAGCAGGCCGCCAAGCTGGACATGACGCGCTATAACGCCGTTTGTGCGGTGCTGGCTGCGTTTGCGCTGCCGCAGGCCAATCATACCCACTGTGTCTGCGGCAAGGACAGCGATACAGAGGTCAACGGTCATACCCATAGCACCAACACAGAATGGAAGGCAGCCAATTCCCTGCCCAATTCTGCGGGCAGCTATTATCTGACGCAGTCTGTGTCGGGCGACTGGACTGTGCCAACGGGCGAGGTCAACCTCTGCCTGAACAGGCAGACGATCAACGGCAAAATCACCGTCGGCAGCGGCGCGACGCTGACGCTGACCGACTGCACCGGCACGGGCAAGCTCCAGGGCAACGGAAGCGGGAGCGGCGTGTCCATCAACGGCGGCACATTCAACCTCTATGGTGGCACGATTACCGGCTTTGTAAACGGCGTAGAGATCGGCTCACATAATAACATTAAGACTGGCTCGTCCTTTACCATGTATGGTGGAGCGATTACCGGTAATGCAGCAGGCAGCAGCTCCGGCGGAGGTGTGTTCCTTATCGGCACGACGAACTCCAATGTCACAGCGCCGAGCTTCACCATGCACGGCGGCACCATCTCCAACAACACCGCAGCCGCGTCCGACGGCGGTGGCGGCGGCGTATATGTGGGTCAGAAGTGCAGCTTCACCATGGACGGCGGCACCATCACCGACAACACGGCCACCAAGGGCAACGGCGGCGGCATCTATATCCACTATAACGCCGGCAGTGTTTCGATCTCCAACGCCACGATCACCGACAACAAGGCGCCCGCCACGGGGAATACAAGGTATGGCCACGGAGGCGGCATTTATTCGGAGAGAGGGGTAACCGTCAAGAATGTGACGATCACCGGAAACAACAGCACCTATGAGGGCGGCGGCATCTATGGAAAGGGCGCTATTACCCTCACCGATGCTACCGTTACCGACAACTCTCAATATGACGTTTACTACGACGGAAAGGAAACAACAACTCCTGAGCTCACTGTTTCCGGCTCGGTGAAGGCCGGTTATTACGCCAATTTTGCTTGGAAGCTGCCCATTCTTGTATCAGGCGAATTGAGTGAGAATTCGGTCATCCATGTGGGCGTGCGTGAAGGCATAGAGCATGGGGCCATCGCCGAACCGGCAAGCGGCGTGACGCTCCGCGCCGAGAACTTCAAGGCGGACGCCGCCGACAGCGAGACCAGTCTGGGCAAGGACGGCAAGGTCTATCTTGTGCCCTGCACGCACGAGATGGACGATACCGGCTACACCTGCAAGAAGTGCAAAACGCAATTCGACGCGCGCGTGGGCGATAGCGCCTATTATAAGACGCTGACGGAGGCGTTTAATGCAGCCAGAGGCAGCACCGTGACGCTGCTGCGGGATGTGACGCTCACAGGAAATTGCTCTTCTGATACCTACCCAGCGACGCTGGATCTGAATGGCAAAACTGTCAGCAGCGGGCGTTATTACATTCATGTCGGAGACGGGAACAAGCCCAATACTCTGACGGTCAAGGATTCCAGCAAGGGCGGCGGAACGCAGGCGCTCAATGTCAAGTTTTGGGTTGCGTCCAACGGAACGCTGGCGGTTGACGACTCCTACACCGGCAACATTTCGTGCGTGGAGCTTCTTACCGGCGGCGCATTGGAGCGCTTTGGCGGCAAAATCGGCGAGTTAGCTTTAAGCAATGCTGCGGGCGGCTCCACAAGCACAGGCTACAATCTGAAGCTGTGGAATGGCAATACAAACGCCTGCACCATCGGCAGGTTCACGGATAACAATAAGAGCAAGAGCCTCACCGTTAAAGACCTGCTGGGAACCGACTACGCGAAGTGCGAGCTGTACGGCGAAAACAGCGGTACATGGAGCGTCGTTGATAAGAGCACCAAAATTGCAGAGTTGACCGGCTATACAGCGTACAAGGTACAGTTCCCGGAGTGCGTCCATCAGTGCGCCGATGACAGCAACCCCGTATGCTCTGTGTGCCACAAGAAACTGTACACGAAAATTACCGCCCAGAGCACCGACGGCACGACCAAGACTGCCTACTTCACGGAAGACAGCGCGCTGGAACACGGCTATGCAGAGGCCATCCAGACCTTGAACGGCTGGAGCGCAGCGGGCTGCACCGAGCCGACGCTGACCCTGCTGCGGGATATGTATGCTTTCGGCACCTCCATGCCGCTGACCGGCACGCTGACGCTGGAGGGCGGAACGCACACCGCCAAGAATGTGACGGTCGCTGAAAACGCGGACGTGACCTTTGCCAGCGGCAGCTATCGAGGTGCGACCATCGACGGCACGGCGACGGTGAAGGAGGGCGTCACATTCACCTCCACCGTCACGGTGAATGGCACGCTGAACGCCAAGGGCGGTACCTTCGATGGTCCTGTCGAATTCAACGGCAGCAGCATCGCGAACATCAGCGGCGGCAGCTTTACCAGTGATGAGGTGCATGGCGGCGTTCAGTTCCTCAATTCTTCTGTCACGGGCACGATTTCCGGCGGCACGTTTGTCTTCGCGTGGTTTTACACCACCAAAGTCAAGCTCTCCGGCGGCACATTTACGACAATCAAAACCAACGGCGACCGCAAACTCGCCGACCTGCTGGCGGAGGGCGCGGCGTATTACAGAACAGTCGATGATCAGGCTGTGACCGAAGATAGAGTGGGATCGCTGGAAAATGTCAAGGTCGTGTCGCATACGCACGACGGCGGCACGGACGGCAAGGGCATTTGCAGCATCTGCGGCAAGCAGATGGCGGCGTTGCTGACCGTCGGCGGCAAGACGAGCTGGTACGCGGCCTTTGCCACTGCCATCGAGGCGGCGAACGCGGCGGACGGCGAAAAGACCATCACGCTGTATCAGGATGTGGATGGCTATGTCAACGGGCATTCGACCACCTATGAGCTGACCAACGGGCCGGTGACGCTGGCGACCGGCGGGAAAACGGTCACAAGAGCAAACCTCACCGCCAAGGACATTTCTCTGACGGTCACGGGCAGCAACGGAGACTTCAATGTGACGGTGGACGGCAAAGGCGCGGAATTGACCGTCAACGACAAGGATACGAAGCTCGCCATTGTCACGGCGCAGAACGGCGGAAAGCTTTTGCTGAGCAACGGCACCTTCAGCGGTGTGACTGTAAAGGACGACGGCAGCAGCGCCAGCCTCAGCGGCGGCAGCTACGGCGCGATCGAGGGCAGCACCGGCTATGTCAAGCCCTACGCGCTGCTGGCGAAGGGGTACGCTTACAAAAGCACAAAGGATAACGAATGGGTCTCCAACGCCAATATAGACCTATCAAAAGTCACCGTTGAAAAAGCCCCCTTCGCGGTCGAAAAGATCTATCCGAATAACGATACGAACTACACCGGAAGCTCGGCGTTTGCGACGGACGGCAACATCACGCTGACTGCGGTGGTCACGCCCGGAACGGAGAATGTCAGCTACCGGTGGGAGCTATTTAGAGAATCAGACAAAGATTGGCTCAGTAGTCAGTATTTCTACACAGTGAATAATGCGACGCATACCGGGGCGGAAAGCGGGACGCTCTCCATCAGCGATCTGCCGGAAAACAGCAGCTACCAATACCGCGTTCATGTGTGGAGCGACAACGGCTACCAGTGCGACAGCGAGCCGTTCACCGTGACCCGGCATCAGCATAGCTGGACGTACACGGAAAGCGGCGCGACCATCAAGGCCAAGTGCAGCAAGTGCTCCGCCAGCGGCGGCAGCGTGACCATTGCGCCCCCCGCCGAGCTGACCTACAGCGGGGAAGGCAAACCCGCCACGGTGACTGCAAGCAGCGATTGGCAGGGTCCGGCGGCGAGTGGGATCACCATCAGCTACATAAAGTCGGGCACGCATATTCAGCAATTGGAAAACGGCGCACTCCCCACGAATGCTGGCACCTACACCGCCAGCATCACGCTGGACAATGCGACCGCCAGCGTGGAGTATACCATCAAAAAGGCCATCCCGACGGCAAGCGACTTCACCTTTACCGCGCCCGCTGGCCTGACCTATGACGGAAACGCCAAGACCGCCACGGTCGAACCGAATACCGGCATCAACGGCATGGGCGCTGTCACGGTGAAGTATTTCAAAAACGGTGCGGAGACTGAACCGAAGGTCGCAGGTGACTACACGGTCAAAGTTTCCGTTGCGGAGGGTGCAAACTACAATGCCACGACTGACGACCTGACGACAGACGGCTGGAAGTTTACCATTGGTAAGGCAACGCAGACCATCACCGTTCCCACAGATAAGACCATCGTCAAGGGCGGTATTGCCGAGGATATTTCCGATTGGGCAACCGTCGCGGGCGTGACCGGCGGTAGCAATCCCGGTACGCTCTCCTATGCGCTGGACGGCCAAGCTCTTGAAGGTGTCAGCCTGACTGGCAATCAACTGACTGTACAGCCGACCTGTACAGCCGCGCAGTTTACCATCAAGGTCACCGCCGTGGAAACGGGCAACTACAATGCGGCGGAGGGAACCTTCACCGTGACAGTCGTTGACAAGGCCACTGCCGATGTGACCATCACCGGCCTGCCCGGAACCGTAAGCTACGGTCAGAAGTTCACCCTGGCGGCATCGCAGACCGGTGACACGACCGGCGCGAACAAAAAGTGGACTTGGGATTACGACCGAGGATACTTCAAGCTGGTAGGACCCAATGCAAATACCGAAACAATCACGCTTCAGGCTATCAAGGCCGGTACGCCCACCAAGGGTATCACCGCGACCTACGAGAGCGGCACCCATAAGGGCAGCGCGACCGTGAACGCCGTCGTGGAGAAAAAGGAAGTCACCGTCACCGCCGGCAGCTACAAGGTGAGCAAGACCTATGACGGCACGACCAACGCAGGCACCGCCACCGGCGAATTGAACGTCACCGGCATCCTCTCCGCCGACAGCGGCGTGACGGTCAAGGTTACGCCCGTTGCCTACACCAGCGCCAATGTGGGCGGCCAGACCAGCATGAATGTCAGCATTGCGCTGGACGGCACCGGAAAGGATAACTACAAGATCAAGAACGGTGCAACTACTGTTTCTGTTCCCTGTGAGGTCACCAAGGCAATGCTGACCGTGGAAGGGACCGGCACTGCTTCCGGTACTTACGGAGACAAGCTGAGCGGGCTCACCGTCTCCGGCCTGACCGCGAAGCGGAACGGCACGGTGGTACCGGGTACATGGCGTCTCACCGGCGACACGGTCCCCAACGTGGGCGACAAGGGAACATACACCGCGACCTTTACCCCAGAAAGCAGTGCGGACAACTATGAGGCGCTGACGAAGGATGGGGTCACACTGAATATCACCAAGGCAACTTACGGCAACATGTCCGTCTCCGGCTCCGCCAAGTACGGCACGACCGGTTCCGTGGATCTGATCCGCTATCTGGCCGCGGGCGGCAGTTTTGGAACAATCACCACAGCAGATAGCGAAAAAGTCCTCAGCGGCGATCCCGTCATGGAGGGCAACTCCCTGAAGTTCACCTTTGTGAACGACGCGAGCAAGGCCAATAAAATGGCCACCATCACAGTTCCTGTAACCGGCGCGACCAACTATGAGAGCTATACAATCACCGTAACGGTTACCGTGAACGACAAGACTACCCCTGTGGTCACCGCTCCTACGGCCAAGACCAGACTGGTCTACAACGGCGCAGATCAGGTGCTGATTGATGCTGGCTCTGCCACTGGTGGTACCTTGCAGTACAGCCTGGCCTCTGGCAGCGGCTACAGCACGGAGCTTCCCAAGGCCAAGAACGCCGGTACTTACACTGTGTACTACAAGGTCATCGGCAACGATGGCTATGCGGATGTACCGGAGAACAGCGTCAGCGTCTCCGTCGCAAAGCGCGCGATCAGCGTCAAGGCAGACAACAAGAGCATGACCGCGAACGGAACGCTCCCCACCTTCACCGTGACCTACGGCAACTTTGCCTCCGGCGACAGCGAAGCTACTGTGATCGAAACGAAAGCAACTGCTTTCTGCACGGCGGACGGCACAAGCACCGGCTCTTTCCCCATCACTGTGAGTGGGACGACTGCACTGAAATCCGGTATGGATACCAATTATGAAGTCGGAACACCTGAAAGCGGTACCCTGACCGTCAACCCTCGCTCCTCCGGTGGTGGCGGCGGCTCCAGCAGCTCCGGCGGCGGCTCCTCCTCTGGTGGTTCGGGCAGCAGTGGCGGCTCCTCCTCCGGCGATTCTGACGATTCCGACAACAATGATAACACCAACCAGCCGGAGGACAAGCCTCAAGCCCCTGTCACCGGTGAAACCAAACCCATACAGCCGGATAAAAATGGCAATGCGGCAGTGGACAACAGCTCTGTCCAGTCCGCCATCGACAAGGCCAAACAGGATGCGAAAAAGAACGGCACCACAGAGAACGGGATTGCCGTTACCGTTCCCATCACCCAGACGGCAGGCCAGACCTCTTTTAACGTGACCATCAAGGCGCAGACACTGGATCTGCTGGTCAAAGAAAATATCCGGCAGTTTACCGTTGCAACAGATCATCTGGTTTCGGTTAATATCGGGCTGGACACTCTGAAGCAGCTGGATAGCGTCTCCGCTGGTGGGGACATCATTCTCCGGGCAGATAAGGTGGATGCCCTGCGCTCCACCGAGGCCAAAGCCGCTATCGGCACAAGACCGGCCTACGATCTGTCGCTGGTGTATCTCTCCGGCGGCAAAGAAACACCGATTGCCAACTTAAATGGTCACACTATATCGGTGCGTTTGCCCTACACACCGGCAAAGGGTGAGCAGACAGGTAATCTCTATGCAGTCTATGTGGACGACGCGGGAAAGGTGGAATGGATCACCAAATCCAGCTACGATGCCAGCCAGAAAGCGGTTGTCTTTGAAACCGGTCATTTCAGCATCTACGGCATCGGCTACAAGAACCCTGCCCCGGCTTTCACCGACATTACCGGCCATTGGGCTGCGGACAACATCCTCTTTGTTGCCAGCCGAGGACTGCTCTCCGGCACAAGTGACACCACCTTTAGTCCCAACACCGGCATGACCAGAGGCATGTTCGTCACCGCCCTGGGGCGGCTGGCGGGCATCAATCCGGACAGCTACAAAACCGGGAAATTCACCGATGTGAAAGCCGACGCTTACTATGCGCCTTATGTCAACTGGGCGGCGCAGACCGGCATTGTGGAGGGCGTTACTGCCATCACCTTTGCGCCGGATACCAACATCAACCGGGAACAGATGGCAGTCATCATGGCAAATTACGCCAAAAAGCTGGGCTGCGACCTTCCGAAAACCCTCCAGGCTGTGACTTTTGCGGACAACGCACAGATCAGTAGCTGGGCGAAGGATGCGGTTAAGGTCATGCAGCAGGCGGGCATCCTGGCTGGCAAGGAAAATAACCGCTTTGACCCCAAAGGAACCGCCACCCGCGCCGAAGTCGCCACCGTCCTGCGGCGGTTTGTGGAGATCGTCATTGACTCGCAGACCGCAAACGGCTGGCATCAGAATGACAGCGGCCAGTGGAGCTATTACAGAAATGGGAAGCCAGTGAAGGGCTGGCTCTCCGACGACCAGAAGTGGTACTGGCTGGTCAAGGCTACCGGAATGATGCACGACAAACGCATGAATGATTGTCTACCACCAA
>NZ_QWGO01000049.1:0-16261 GCF_003435535.1 Desulfotomaculum sp. OF05-3
CGAATTTTTCAAAAGTCAAGGGACAATCATTGTCAATGACGCTGCCGATTTTACCGGCATGAATGGCTGCTATCTGTATCAAGGGCGGGATGTGAAGCCCAGCAAAAAGAACGACTTGAAAGACCAAATGCTGGTGCTGGCTCCCCATGAGGGCATTGTCCCCTCCGACATCTGGCTGACCTGCCGCAAGAAGCTGATGAACAACATGAAAATCCAGTCTGCCCGGAAAGCCACCCATACATGGCTGGCGGGAAAAATCAAGTGCGGAAACTGCGGGTATGCCCTTATGAGCATTAACAATCCTGTGGGAAAGCAATATCTCCGCTGCACAAAGCGGCTGGACAATAAAAGCTGTGCCGGGTGCGGGAAAATCATCACTTCGGAGCTGGAAGCGGTTGTTTATCAGCAGATGGTGAAGAAGCTGGCAAGCTACAAAACGCTGACGGGCAGAAAAAAAGCGGCAAAGGCAAACCCGAAAATCGCCGCCCTGCAAGTGGAACTTCTCCATGTGGACAGCGAGATTGAAAAGCTGGTGGACAGTCTGACGGGTGCAAACAATGTCCTGCTCTCCTATGTGAATGTGAAGATAGCGGAACTGGACGGACGCAAGCAGGAACTTCTGGCGAGGATAGCGGAGCTGACGGTGGAAGCCATCAGCCCGGAACAGGTCAGCCAGATTTCCGGCTACCTCGACACATGGGACAATGTATCCTTTGATGACAAGCGGCGTGTGGTGGATTTGATGATTACCACCGTTGCCGCTACAAGTGACAGCTTGAACATCACATGGAAAATCTGACGGGCGGCACACCTCCCGTCAGACCGTTACCCTGTGTAGTCCCTTGTAAACTGTACTTTGGGAATGTTAAGATATCGTCAAAGAAGGAGATATCGTAAGAACCGGAGGTACAGAAAGTGCCGAAATTTTCCTATCGGGCGCTCGGCAGGGACGGAAAAGAAGTCCGCGGTGTGCTCCAGGCAGAGAATAAAGCGGATGCGATCGCCAGGATCCGGCACAATTACCCGGTCCTTTTAAACATCAGTCCGCATGATGAGAAAAAGAAGATTTCCGGGATCCTGAGTATGGAGATCGGAAATAAAAGGATAAAGACGAAGACACTGGCAATCCTGTGTTCCCAGTTCGCGATCACGCTCCGCTCCGGAATGCCGGTGGGACGCGCGATGCGGATGCTGGCGGGGCAGTGCGGAGACAAGCGTCTCCAGAAGGTGATGGAGAAGGCCGCGGAGCAGGTGGATTCCGGAAGTACCGTGGCATCCGCCTTGGAACAGTACAGCGAGCGCTTCCCACTGACGTTTATTGAGACGATCCGTGCGGGAGAGCAGTCCGGTACATTGGACCGCTCCTTCGAAAGATTACATAAGTACTATGATAAGGCGTACAAGACAACGGAGAAGATCCGGAGCGCGCTGATGTATCCGATGTTTGTTGTGGCGGTCGCAGTGGTGGTCCTGATCATCGTGATGGCGAAGGTTATTCCGACACTCGCGAATGTGTTTGCGGATCTCGGAGGAAATCTTCCGCTGATGACACGGATGATGATCGGCTTTTCGGATTTCTTCGAGAAGTGGTGGCTTGTGATGCTCGGAGTCCTGTTCCTTATCTGGGCAGGTCTGAAGCTTTTTGGAAGGACAAAGGAAGGAAAGATCTGGAAGGCGAAGGCCGCCCTTACGGTTCCTCTGGTGGGAATGATCAACCAGATGAGTTCCGCGGCCCAGTTCGCAAATACGATGTCTGTGCTCCTGGCGGCTGGAATCACGCTGGATCAGGCGGTGGAGACCACGGCGAGAGTGATGGACAATGCGCTGTTTCAGGAAGAAGTCCACTCCATGAAAGACGGGATCGAGCAGGGACGTTCCCTCACGGAATGCCTGCAGAACAGACCGTACTTTCCCCAGACCATGATCGATATGTGTTCCATCGGAGAGGAGACAGGTGAACTGGAGGAAAACCTGGAGAATGTTGCTGACTATTACAGCAATGAGGCAGACTACCGTTCCCAGAGACTCCTGACAATGCTGGAGCCGGCACTTTTAGTGATGCTCTCGTTCTTTGCAGGTTTTATCGTGATCTCGATCTATCTGCCGATCTTTACGATGTATGATCTGATGTAAAATTGATAAAAACGGGTCATAAACCCGTTTAAATATACTCAAAGGAGAAGAGAACGATGAAAGGTTTATTGAAGAAGTTCCGTGAGAATAAAAAGGGATTTACACTGGCAGAGTTACTTGTTGTAGTTGCGATCGTTGCAATTCTTGTTGCGATTTCTGTGCCGATTTTTACTTCCCAGCTTGGTAAGGCTAGAAGGGCAACGAATAATGCCAACTTAAGAGCAGCTAAAGTTGCAGCAATTGCTGCATATATGACAGATAGTACTAAAAACAATGGTGCATCAGAAACATATAAATATGATCTTAAAGAGGGCACTGTTGCTGTAGATACACTTCCAAAGGGTATTGATGAAGTAGAAATCAATAGTGCATCAATTTCTACAACAAAAGTTTATGATGAAATTTTTGTAAAAGTGTCTAGTAGGGTAGTAAATGATAAAGCTGCTGATGCTGATGCTAGTGTGACCTTGTACGCAAAGTGATAAATGAAATTTGGGAACCACAATCAGTGGAAGGAAAGGATGGGGGGTCCCCATCCTTTCTTCATACCAAAACAAAATATTCAATTGAAACATAAGACCCTCGGGGGATTATTTATGAAACAAATGAAGGAAAAAAGAGGTTTTACCCTTTCTGAGCTTCTTGTAGTAGTAGCGATTATTGCAATTTTGGTTGCTATCAGCATTCCAATCTTCACCGCGCAACGGACAAAAGCAGTCAGGGCGGCGAATCAGGCGAATATCCGTGCGGCAAAAGCAGCTGCAGCAAGTGAGTTATATGGAGGGAAAGCTGAAAAACTGACAGGGACGGAAGAAAATCAGTATATGTATCTTGTTTATAATGTAAAGGAAGGAATCATTACAGATACTTATACAAACGTCCATTGGAATGATATTAACGCAAAAGCAAAAGAAGAGTATAATAAAGCCATAAACAACCAGGTCTGTGACAATATCTATGTTTTCCTAGACCTGAACAATGAAAAAAATGCCGGCGAAAATATTATCCAGACAGCCCCGTACTACGACGAGGATGGAAACGTAGGAAAGATCCAGGGACAGAACCCATTCGGCCCTCGAAAATAGGACTACAAAGGATCCTTAGCAAAAAGATAAAGGAGTATCAATATGCTGCACATCAGCCCGGGAATTACAATATACATCCTAACGATCACATTCATCCTGGGCTGCTGCCTCGGAAGCTTTGCGGACTGCGCGGCGGGACGGCTTCTTTCCGGAGAGTCAGTGGTTGCCGGGCGGTCCCACTGTGACCACTGCGGGCATGTCCTGGGAGTGCTGGACTTGATCCCGCTGTTTTCCTGGCTCCTTTTAAAAGGACACTGCCGCTACTGCAGGGCAAAGATACCGGCAGAAGCCTTTTTTGTGGAACTGGTATCGGGAATTGCCTGCTGTATGATCGTGTATCGCTATGACATGTCTGTGATGGGTCTCAGGGGAATTCTTCTGACAGTAGTCCTTATGATCCTCAGCCTGACCGACCTTCATGGATGGATCATCCCCGACCGCCTGCAGATTGCGGGCTGTGTGATATTTTTAGCGACCGCCCTGCTTCTCCCGGACCCGATCCAGAGAATCTTTGGAGGTCTCTTCCTTGGATTGATCCTCGGCGGGGGGATGCTTCTCGTATCTCTGGTCTTTGACAAGCTCACAGGGAAGGAAAGTCTTGGCGGGGGCGATATCAAATTGTTTTTTATGACAGGACTTTACCTGAGCTCGGCCTGGGATATCCTGTTTTACCTGATCTTAAGCTGTCTCTTCGGTCTGGGGTTCGCGTTTTTCCGGAAAGAAAAACGT
Organism: Desulfotomaculum sp. OF05-3; assembly: GCF_003435535.1. NCBI lineage: Bacteria > Bacillati > Bacillota > Clostridia > Eubacteriales > Desulfotomaculaceae > Desulfotomaculum > Desulfotomaculum sp. OF05-3. The sequence continues at coordinate 3,948 of NZ_QWGO01000049.1, forward strand.
GTTCCTTTTGGCCCTGCGATCGCGGCGGCCTGTTTTATTATGATATTATACGGAGAAAAATTGACCGGCTGGTATACTGGCCTGTTCTGAAATGGAGAACTTCAAGATGAAAAATTGTTTAGGAATTGAGATTGGAAATTACCGGATCAAGATCGCGTATATGGAGAAAGGCGTACTGAGGGAGTATATTTCAGAACGGATCGAAGAAGGAGCGAAACCGGCTGCCAGACTCTGCGCGGAGACGATCCGGGATCTTCTGGCTCAAAAAATGATCCGCTGCAAAAAGGCCGTCTTTGTGCTGCGCCAGGAGGATTCCTACGTGAAAAAATTTAAGCTGCCGCTCATGACAACGGAACAGTTAAAGCTGAATCTTCCATATGAATTCCAGGATTATATCGGAGAGCGGCTCGACGCGTTTCAGTATGATTACGCGATGATCGACCGGACGGACGATGGGATGGAGCTTCTCGCGGCTGCATGCAGAAAAGAATTGTGCCAGCAGTTTGAAAAAATTGCAAAACTTGCAAAATTAAAGATCGTGGGCATCGTTCCTTCCGCCATCGGTCTGGAGAGGATCCTGGAGCGGGCGCTTCATGGAGAAAAGAAAGATTTTGCAGTGCTTGATCTCAGAACCAGGGCTGTCATGGTCCATTTCTTCAACGACGGTATCTATGAGATCACCAGAACGATGGAGACCGGATGCATGGAGATCGAGAAGATCTGGAACCGGGACCCGGAGATGATCCGGGAACTGGGGTTGGACCCCGACGAATCCGCCTGGGATGAAAATGATAAAAAGAATCTGAAAAGTACACTGGATGAACGGTATCGAAGCATCGGTATCCAGATCATGCGTGTCCTGAATTTTTACAGCTTCAACAATACGGATAATACCATTGACACGCTCTATTACTGCGGCGGCGGCGCGAGATTCAAGGAGCTGACCGATGCGATCCGGGCGAACCTGGATCTTCCTGTGAAGAGTCTTGGGGAGCTTGCCCCGGAGGTGGATCTTGAAAAGATGCCGGAGTGGCTGGACAGCCCACAGACCTACGGCGTTTTACTGGCATAAGGAGGAGAAAAATGGCTGATTTAAAGATGCTTGCCGGAATGCAGATCGGCGGCTCCAGATACCCGGAAAAAAGAAGGATCAATCTGTATCAGCGCAGGATCAAAAAAAGTACGGTGGTACTTGAACTTGCGGCGTTTGCCCTGTTCGGGGTTGCCTTGTACGTGTTTGTACGTGTTGGAGTGCTTCTGCCGATGCAGCAGGCGGACCACGCGGAGATGGTCTATCAGAATATGGCATCCCAGCTTGAGACGATGCGGGCCGCCAACGGTATTTTCAATGATGTGTCCGCAGAGTATGCCCACTACGGAAGTTCCTTTATGAGTGACGAGGAAAAAAATACACCGGACCGCCTGGTGATGATCAACACGCTGGAAACAAAGATCTTCCCGCAGTGCAAGTCGATCTCTGATATTTCGGTCAGCGATGACCAGATGGTGATCAGCTGTATTCTGCCGAAAGGAACTGTCCTGTCGGAGCTTGTAGGTGGGATCGAGCAGGATGATGCGGTGAGGTATGTGACCGCATCCATCGAATCGACACAAAAAGATCAGACTGCGGGAGCAGATGATCGTCTGGCGGCGCAGAAAGCGGTAAACGCGACACTGACTGTCATGTTTAAACTTCCAGGAGAGAGCGGGGAGACATCATGAGATCTATATTAAACCATGTATTGACGAAAAAAGAAAAGATATTCCTGGTCCTTGTTGTCCTCGCGTGTCTGGGCAGCATATGGTTTTTCGGGATCTACCGTCCGATCAGGCAGAGGATCCAGGCGGCGGATACCACAGAGCTGGAAGATGAGCTCTCCATTGAGGAGATGAAGGCCCTAAAGATCCAATCGATGCAGAAGGAGATCACAGCGAATAAAGAGGCTGGGCTTCCGGAGATCCCGTCATATAATTCGTTTAAAGAGGAGATTGCGGAACTGAATAATATCTTTGGGAACGCGGTTGATTTCGATTTTCAGTTTTCTGAGCCGGAGCAGGACGGCAGCCTGATCCGGAGAAATGTCGCGGTCAAATTCGACGCGAAAAATTTCGAGGCAGCAAAGGAAATGGTGAAAGAGATCCTGAACAGTCCATTCCGCACCATGGTCCATGACCTTTCGATCTCAAGTAATTCCAGAACAAGCGCGGATCACCAGGATGATATCAAACAGGATCCTGTGACAGTGACGTTTCTTATGACGGCTTATGAGACAAGCTATGGAGCGGATACTGTGGAGGGCCTGGAGTCCCAGGAGAGTACGGAGAAAGCAGGCGGTCTCGCAAATGCGGATGTGTCGGATCTGGAACGATCGGATCTTGAGACGGCTGCGGAAGCTGTTTTGGAGAATTAACGAATGAAAAAGACGGGAAACAGATTAAAAAGCGAAGAAGGCGCCAGCCTCGCCGCGGCACTCCTGTTTTTTGTACTGTGCGGGGTGGGAGCTTCGATCATTTTGGCGGCTGCCTCATCGACCGCGGGAAAAATGGGCCAGCTTCCGGCAGCGGACCAGAAACGGTTTGCCGTGGAATCCGCGGCGGCATTTCTCCGGGACGAACTGAAGGATGATAAAAATGTGATCACCGTGAAGGAAATTCTGGTGGAGGATTCCAGAATGTCGGAGCCTGTCAGTGACCAGATCTCGTTTTCTCTGGCCGGTGGAAGCGGGGAGGGAAGAAATTCCCTTCTGGAATCCTATGTGAGAGCAAATTATGGACCGTTAGGAGATGCAGTTCCGGGCGGTGATGGTTCGGAGAAGGACCTTTCGGTATCATTAAACAGTGGAAGCGGAGCGGGACAGGAAGACTTGAAAAAGCTGAAGGCGGATATTCATGTTTCCATGTCCTCAGATTACGGGATAACAGCGGTCATCTCCGATGCAGAGACAGACACGGATCATCCGGAGGATCTCTGCCGACGAAAACTTACGGTTCCATCTAAAGTCCAGACCGATACCGATGTATCCGTGGAGCACAATGAGACAAAAGACGCGGACGGAAATGTTATTGAAGAGTGGACGATCACGACCACGACCCAGACGACTACGATCCGATGGGAACGCGGAACGATCGAGGAGATGTAAGAGGAAATGGAGAGGAGAGGACAGAGAATGGGAAAAAAGCTGACATCCGAGAATGGTGAGACCCTGACAGAACTCCTGATCTCTGTCCTGGTGATCGCCCTTGGACTCTCAATGTTTGCCGCGGCCCTCACGGCTTCAAGAAAAATGCTGATTCTTGGGACGGAGAAGATCGAAACCTACTATTCGGAGAGAAATGACCTGGAGGGGGAAAAAGCGAAAAGGAAGCCGGGGGAACCCTGACTGTCGAGGAAACAGGAGGAAAACGGGTAGATATTGGTTCGCCGTCCGGAGAGAACGGAACAGGAACATACCCGGTGAAACTTTATCATGCGGATATCGATTCGAAAAAGATCTGGAGGTATGTCAGATAGCCTATGAAAAAAAATGAAACGAATGCCGGTATCCGGCGGCTTTTTTCTGATTCAGGAATGACACTCACAGAACTTTTAGCGTCACTCCTGATCCTTTCCATGCTGACCCTGGTGATCAGCGGCGGTGTCATGGCAGTAAAGCATGCCTATGAAAAGGTCGTGAGAAGGGCGGATGCGGAACAGGTTCTTGCAACGACGGTGGAATTGATGACAGGGGAACTTTCTTCTGCCCTCGACGTGGATGAAAACGCGGAGACAGATCCTGTAGAGAGCAGCCTGTTTCTGAGCGGAAAAGAACACGCGTGGATACGGTTTTCCGTGGATCCGGAGCACGGGATCAGCAGAGTGTATGAAAATGGGACTGTCGAAAGGGGGATTCCTCTGTTGTCAGAGGGAGCGATGGCTGACCGGTTTTATACGGCCTTTGAGAGATGTACCTATGGAAATGCCTGTTTTACAGTAAAAAATATTTCTGTGTACGAAAAAAATAGATCGGGGACCGGAACAGGAACCCCTGTGGCTGTTCTGCCGGAGTTAAAAGTAAGGGCAGTCAATCTGGAGGAACGTTAGATGAAAGATACGGGTAATAATAGAAAAAGGGGGAAATGGGGATTTACACTGGCAGAACTTCTGGTGGTCGTCGCGATCATCACGATCCTTGCCGGTGTTTCTTTTGTGGCAGTGCTCCGCTATCAAAGCCGTCTGCGGAGGCTGGAGATGGACCAGACCGCGAAAGAGATCTTCCTCGCGGCCCAGAACAGGCTTAGTCTGGAAAGCTCCCAGGGAATCATGGCCCGTCTGCTGGAACAGGGGGAGTCTGAGGGGAAGCTCGGGATAAAGGCCAGTGATTCCGATGCGGTCTATGTGGTCCTGTATGACGGAGGGGAAAATGATTCCACCGGTGAGATCAGGGAGAGACTTCTCCCGTTTGGTTCCATCGATGAGACCGTGAGGACAGACGGAAACTATCTTGTATTTTATGAACCAGGAACGGGAAGTGTCCGGGGAGTATGGTATTCCGACAGATATCAGTTTGTACGGGAGGATATCGGAAGTGAAGCACTCACAGAAGCGGCCGCCGATCCCGATAAGAGAGAACGGTTTTGCGGAACAAACAACGCTTTTGCGGGTCATGGACAGGCAGTCGGATATTATGGCGGTGAGAGCTCTGGGAGTGGAGATCAGCCGACAGCGCCGGAGTTTCAGCCGATCTCCATGGAGCTTTTTGACGGGCCGGTCCTCTATGTGAAAGTATATGATCCGAACATGCTCTCAAATAAGGATTATGATCTGAAACTGTTTCTGGAAGGAATGTCCAGCGGGGCGGAATGCTGGTTTGATCTGAAGAAAGATGGTTCCAGACAGAATGGGATCGCCACAAGTGAAGCTTATTACTATGTGCTGGATGATGTGACGGAAAAAGGCCTGCGGTTTGTGGATCTGAATGAAGAGCTTGCGAGCAATTTCGAGGGAACAGAACGATTGATTCCCGGAGAGGATATCCGGGTATGCGCAAAACTGTTCGCACCGGGTGGATCACGTGTCCTTCAGAGCAGCGGGCTTCTTGAGGCAAACAGTCTCTTTGAGAGTAAAAAAGAAGACAAAGTTACGATCGGGGATCTGCGCCATCTGGAAAACCTCGATTACAGAATCTCAGAGTTTGATCCTGTTGAAAACGGGGAAAGGCTGGCATTATCCACAGTAGGAGATGACTCTTCGGATCAGAGATACGCGGCTGTGCAGCAGAAGGACCTTTCCTGGGAAGAATTCCGGGAAGACGCGGCAGATATCCATAGAAACTTCCGGAGAAAACAGAACGATCCATCCCAGATCTCCGTCTATTACATGACAGCAGGAGAAGAGCGGGAAGAGCAGAAAAGCGCGAAAGCTGGCTGTTTTGTGCCGGTGGATCCACAGTTTGCGTTGGATTACCACGGAAATACCTTTTCTATCGACGGGATCCGGATCGAAACAGAGGACGGGGTGAACGGCGGTCTCTTTGGAAATGTGACAAAGAATCTGACGGTAGATCATCTGATACTGCGCCGGATGAACGTCACTGCAAATGGGACAGCCTGTGCCGGTGCACTGATCGGGCGCGGAAGCGGGGAGAGCCAGATCGACGTGAGCGATGTCCTGATCCAGTACCCGGAAATTTCTGTAAATGGAACCAGAAACGCAGCATCCGGCGCAAGCGTGGATGCGGGAGGTGTTGTCGGAACTTTTGATGGAAAGAGTCTTTCTCTTACAGGAGTTCTTGTGGAGAACAGCTTCCGCAGCAAAGTGTCCGCCGGATCTGAACCGGATCGGACAGAACTTTCAGGGGAGGAAGAGGCCGCGCTCAGGATCTTTTCCTCCTATGGAGCGGCTGGCGGTCTCATCGGAAGTGTGACAGATGGAAATTTAAAGATCTCCGCCAGTGCGTCATCCGTCTATGTAGATGGAAAGGATTACGTTGGCGGTCTTATTGGAAGTGCTGTCACGGCTGGAAAAGTCATGATCGACGGCTGCTATGTCGGCGGCCATACTTCGGAAGGGAAATTTTTAGGAGATCCTGTGCCGGGGCAGGCAGAATTTGAGAAAACAACAGGCCGGTATAACATCGTATCGAGAAACACGAGAGCAGGCGGTCTGGCGGGAGTTCTTCCGGCGGGCAGCGCAGTTTCCCATTCCTATGTGACGGCATCGGTGTACTCAAACGCCGTCACAAGGTCCCGGAACACGGAACAGGGAGAAGCTCCGGATGCGGACCAGCCGCAGAGAGAAGCTGCTTTTGTGGGAGTTTATGGTTCTATTGCGGGAAACTTCGGAGTTTCCGGACGGGCAGCCTCGGAGTTTCCGTTCTGTTACAGTTCTGTTTATGTAAATGGAGCCAGGGCAGCGGTGCATTCAGAGGACCTGAACGGAGAGTTTGCGTCGGATAAAACGAGAGACAGCAAGGGGTTTCCTTATGACAGAACACTGGAAAAGACATATCCGATGCCGACGGTCCTCGATCTGATGAAGAAAGATGGTTCTGTGTCTGCGGGTGAGCGGGATGGTCTGTCAAAATATGTGAGAGTCCATATCGGCGACTGGGTCCGGATGATCCCGGCCGGATCGGAAGAGCCGATACCGACTCCTGATCCAGAGCCAACCGATTCACCGGTCACCAACGGAAACCGGCTCTATGTGGAGCAGGAGATCGATCTTCCGGCAGATGGAAACAGGTATGTGACGTTTTCTGTGACAGGAACCCAGAGTGGAAAGAGTATTTACTATATCGTGAAGCCAGTCTCAAATGGAGAAGACTTCTCCGGAACAAAATTTTCTATCGTCCGGGCGGAAACGCAGGATGGTTTTACTCTCGAACCGGGTGTGTGGCTGAACGAGAGCAATGATATTGAAAAGAGGCTGGAATATTCCATTACTGAGGATGGGAAAATGAAGATCCGCCTGTATGTGGACAACCTTTCGGTGAACAGCGGCGGATATCAGGCCTTATGGGACAACTGGAATGGCGAAAACAGGATGGATATGAAAGCCGGGGAAGATATCGAGATCGGTGTCTGCGATGGGATCCGGATTCCGGAAGAACCGGAGCGGACAACAGTGAACAGCTTGTTTCAGAGTATCGCGCCGAACGACGACGGGGATGAGACGTACACGGCTTATGTCTCCAACGCGAGACATCTGGAAAACTTAAATTTCTTTGGAAATACAGAGTGGAAGCATAATAGGATCAAGGTAACGCGGGTCATCCAAAGGGACAATATTATCTGGACAGCAGATGATGAGATCAGAGCGGTGACAAAATACGGTGCCGGACCGTACTGCGGGGAGATGGACGCGGCGTATGCAAACTGGATCATTTACGGCGGCACGAGCGGACTTTCTGAGAAGGGATGTTTTGTTCCGATCAATAATCCGGAGATCCGTTTCTATGATGGAGGTGGATTTACGATCGCGGGACTGAACATGGAGATGGGTGGTACTCACCAGGATCAGGGTGCGTCCTTATTTGTCAGCGCTCCCAGCATGGAGATTTCAAACCTGAAATTGAAGGATCCCCGGGCAATCGCGAAGGGAAGCGGAAACGCGGCGCTCCTGATCCAGAGCGTTGGAAGCGGAAATGCCGATGAGAAAAAACTCGTATTAAAAGATATCGAGATATATGGAGACGATATCCAGATCGCTTCCGGCGGATATGGAAACTCCACGGGTGGTCTTGTGGGCAGCGCGGATGTCGACGAGGTCGATGTGGAGCGGGTATCTCTTCATGGCAGAAATGCCCTGGTCCGGAGAAGGTATAACGGAGGGACTGTCGGCGGTTTTATAGGCTCTGTGAAGACGAAAACGTTTACGATGGATCAGTGTATCTATTCCGGGTATATTGCGGGCGGAACGAACACGGAGGGCTGCGGTGGATTCATCGGGAAACTCGCTGCATCAGAGGGAATGATCAAAAATTCTTACGTAGCGGGAAGAAATGACTCCTACCCATATGCTGGGCTTGATCATCGGACGGATGCAGAACGTACATGGGATCTCACGGATGGAGTCAGCATCACAGGAGTCTGGGTAGTCGGCGGCCTGATCGGCGCTCTGGATGGGGAGATGACGGTCGGGCAGTGTTTTGTGGCAGCCGGGGTCAATGATTCCGGCAGTTCCGGCGGGTATTCCGGCGGAACGGGCGGTCTGATCGGATGTGTCACAGGAAACAAGAAACTGGAATTTCAGGATTGTTACTTTGTGGGAAATATTGACCGCCGCGGAAAGACGGAAAAACAGGACGGCGGTCCGACGATCAGCAGGGACTGGCCGGGAAATACCGGGATCATGGCCGGAAACGTCAACGGATCGGAAACGTCATTTTATAGCTGTACATATCTGGCGATTCCTGGTCTGAAGGGAAGATACATGGTTGGAAACAGGAGTGTGCCTGCTGTAAATCTGGCGGCAGTGCCGGGAGAGGAGTCCATGTCTAATATCCTATCTTCCGGAAACGAAAACAATGCGGATAAAACGCTCAGTTTCAGCGCAGACTTATCGGGGAGCTCCTACCCATATAAGATATGGACGAAAAACGGGGAAGACCAGACCGTCTATTACGGCGACTGGATCGACTGGAAAAAGCTCCAGTGATCCGTAAAAAACTTCTGAAGCAGGCAGGCATTCTTCTGCCTGCCTGCCTGCTTCGTACCGTCCCCATGCGCTTTCGAGCGCGGCAGACAGTAAGTCCGTAGTTATTGTACACGGGCAATGTCAGTAACTGCCCGCATGCTGCCTGAGATTTCAGCGCCGCAAGCTGGAGATTGACAGCCCTGAGTTTTTATGTTATGATGACTTTATCTGTGGACAGGAGGTGTAGTCGGTGATTAGAATTATTCTGACGATCGTATTCGTTATCTTATGTATCGCAATGACAGTGATCGTGTTAATGCAGGAAGGAAAGACTTCCGGACTTGGCGCGATCAGTGGTGTAGCTGAGAGCTACTGGGGAAAAAATAAAGGCCGTTCTATGGAAGGCAACCTTGAAAAGTTTACAAAAATTGCGGCAATCCTGATTTTTGTACTTGCCCTGGTATTAAATTTAAAGGTAATTTAATTCTAAGATGACGAACACTCTTGCAGCGATAACTTCCGTGCAGGAGTGTTTTTTGTTTAACAGGAAATTTCGATGAAGATTCCGGGTGACAAAAGGGCGCGCTCTTTATTATTTATAATATGGTCTGCAGAATCTTATTAATTTGATCATTTGCGGCTGCCCGGTGTGAATACTGCGCTGGGAACTTTTAGATTGTTTGGATTTTAACGGATATTATTTAAGGAGAAGAATGGAAGAAAGGTTAATGGAAGAGCGGAAAAATATGCTGCTGGACCTGATGAAGGACCCGACATATGTTCCGATGAAATTAAAAGAGCTGGCGATGCTTCTTGGTGTCACAAAGGAGCAGCGCGGCGAGCTGGAAGAAGTTTTAAATGAGTTGGTGGCGTCTGGAAAGGTTGGAATCTCGAAAAAGGGAAAATATGCGAGATCCGAGGTCTTCGCCCAGACGGGAGTTTTTGCGGCTCATCACCGGGGCTTCGGCTTTGTGACTATCGAGGGCAGGGAGGATGATCTCTTTATCCCGCCGGATGATACCGGGGATGCCATGGACGGGGATACGGTCCAGGTCGTCATCAATGAGAACGGAAGAGGCGGCCGGACGGAGGCGAGAGTCTTAAAGGTATTGAAGCATGCCAACGAGACCCTGATCGGAACCTTCGAGAAAAACAAGAATTTCGGTTTCGTGATCCCGGACAACCCGCGGATCACCATGGATATCTTTATCCCCCAGGGAAAGGAAAATGGCGCGGTATCCGGGCACAAAGTTGTGGTAAAGCTGGATACTTACGCGGCGAAAAATAAAAATCCGGAAGGCCATGTAAAGGAAATTCTGGGTCATATCAATGATCCGGGAGTGGATATCCTGTCCATCGTCCGGGCCTACGGGTTGCCGGAGGAGTTCCCGGAAGAGGTGATGGAGGAGGTCTCCCATGTTCCGGAGGCGCTCTCGCCGGAATATGTGGAGGAGGAGATCGAGAAGAACGGAAGAGTGGACCTTCGAAATGTGCCGATGGTGACCATCGACGGAGAGGATGCGAAGGATCTGGACGATGCAGTCAGTGCGTCGAAGGAGACGATAAACGGGGAGACGATCTACCATCTCGGCGTTCACATCGCGGATGTGAGCCATTATGTAAAGGAGAAGAGTCCTCTCGATGAGGAGGCGTACAAGCGGGGAACCAGCGTGTACCTTGTGGACCGCGTGATCCCGATGCTGCCCCACAGACTTTCCAACGGAATCTGTTCCCTGAATGCAGGATATGACAGGCTGGCAATGAGCTGTCTTATGGATATCGATGAAAAGGGTATTATTGTGGGGCATAAGATCTGCGAGTCTGTGGTGAACATTGACCGGAGAATGACGTACACGGCGGTGAATGCGATCCTGGAAGCGAAGAATGGAAAGAATAGCGGGGAGGACGCTGAGTTAGAAGAGACAAATGGACGGAACCAGGACGAGCGTTTTGAGAATGATGAACAGAAAAAATCGAAACGGAGTCTGAAAAATGTACAGGCAGATGATCTCGAGAAAAAGAAAGACGCAGCGAAAGAGAAAGCTGAATTCGCGAAAAAGTGCCTGGAAGAGTACGAGGATTTCGTCCCGATGTTCCTGCTTCTGGACGAGACCGCTCGCGTCTTAAGAGAAAAGCGCATGGCGAGAGGTGCTGTGGACTTCGATTTCCCGGAGTGCAAGATCATCCTGGACGCAAAGGGACGCCCGGTGGAGATCAAGCCATACGAGCGGAACGCGGCGACAATGCTGATCGAGGACTGCATGCTGGCGGCCAACGAGACCGTGGCGGAAGATTACTACTGGCAGCAGGCGCCGTTCCTGTACCGCAGCCATGAGAAGCCGGATGGGGAGAAGATCAAGCGCTTCGGAATCCTGATCAACAATTTCGGTTACTCGATCCGTCTCCAGAACGGGGAGCTTCACCCGAAGGAGATGCAGAAGCTTCTTGCAAAGGTGGCCGGATCCCCGGAGGAGGCGCTTCTCGCGAGACTGGCGCTCCGCTCCATGAAACAGGCGAAGTACACGACGGACTGCATGGGACATTTCGGTCTTGCGGCGAACTATTATACCCACTTCACCTCCCCGATCCGCAGATACCCGGATCTTCAGATCCACCGGATCATCAAGGAGAATCTTCACGGTGAGCTTACGAAGAAGCGCGTGGCCCACTACGAGAAGATCCTGCCGGAGGTTGCGGTCTGGACATCATCCAGGGAACGCCTTGCGGACGAGGCGGAGCGGGAGACCGACAAGGCGAAGAAGGTCCAGTTCATGGAACACCATATCGGCGAGGAATTCACCGGTGTGATCTCTGGAATCAGCAACTACGGTTTCTATGTGGAACTCCCGAATACTGTGGAAGGCATGGTACGCCTTGCGAACCTGGATGGCGATTACTATGTGTTCGATGAGGAACACTATGAGTTAGTGGGAGAGCGGACGAGAAAGAAATATAAGCTGGGACAGACGGTGAAGATCCAGGTGGTCTCTGTGGACAGATATTTGAAGACCATTGATTTTCTGCCGGTAAGAAAATTTGATTAGGCGAAATGATTCGGACACGACGGATTGGCGGCGAAAATTTCCCGGAAAACATTGCTTTGCAGTGAAATGGTATTATAATATAGAGATAAGTTCCGGTCGGATGAGTTCCCGGCTGGAACAGAAAAGAGGATAGGATTATGGCAAAGAGCAGCGGCTTTAAGCTGATCGCGAACAATAAAAAAGCGTATTTCGACTTCTTTATCGATGATAAGTTCGAGTGCGGTATTGCCCTTGCGGGAACGGAAGTAAAGTCTATGCGTATGGGCAAGTGCAGCATCAAGGAATCCTTCGTGCGGATCACAAACGACGAGGTCATGATCTACGGCATGCACATCAGCCCGTATGAGAAGGGAAATATCTTCAACAAGGACCCGCTCCGCGAGAGAAAACTCCTGATGCACCGCTACGAGATCAACAAATTAAAGGGAAAGATCCAGGAAAAAGGTTATACCTTAGTGCCGCTCCAGGTATACTTTAAGGGAAGTCTCGTAAAAGTGGAGATTGGTCTCGCAAGAGGTAAGAAGCTCTACGATAAGCGCGCTGATATCGCGAAGAAGGATCAGAGAAGAGAGCTGGAGAAGGAATTCAAGGTGAAAAACCTGTACTAGAGCGGATCTATACCACGAAAAACGCATGAGTAAATAAATTGTGAACAT